>NZ_LFRG01000035.1:0-38592 GCF_001573875.1 Clostridium sp. ATCC 25772 | reverse complement strand
TATCAAATGAGAGTAGCAAATGAATTTATTCATTGCAAAATCAGACAGGGTGAATAAGGAATTAAACAAGATTTATAGATTTTTATAAATTTTTGGCAACGGTGATAGGGATGTTTAGTGATGGATGTAAGGAAAGATTAAAAAGAGAGTTTAAAAAAAATAAATTAGCCAAATTTTCTTTAATATCATTACTTATTATAGTAATATGCTCAATATTTATATTTTTAAGTCCCTATGATGCTAATAGAATAGAATTGGTTCAAAAATTTGAAGGGCCAACTTTGAAACATATATTTGGAACTGATGAGTTAGGAAGGGACTATTTTACTAGGGCTATGTATGGTACGAGAGTATCGTTAGTAGTTGGAATAATGTCTATGATAGTATCAGTATTTATTGGGACTTTAGTTGGAGCTTTAAGTGGATTAATAGGGGGAAAAGTAGACTCTATAATTATGAGGTTTATAGATATGCTTATGAGCATACCATTATTCTTTTTACTTTTAATTGCAAATGCTTATTTAAGACCTAGTGTAATAAATATAATAATAATAATAGGTGTATTTGGCTGGATGGGTATAGCGAGAATTGTCCGTTCAGAAGCATTATCTATAAAAGAACGAGATTATGTGTTATGTTCTAAGGCTTTAGGTGCTTCGAATAAAGATATATTAAAAAGGCATATTATACCTAATGTGCTTTCTACAGTAATAGTAGCATCAAGCATAAACGTAGCAGATGCAATATTAACAGAATCTGCTCTTAGTTTCTTAGGGCTCGGTGTTCAACAACCAATGTCATCCTTAGGAAGTATGTTACAACAGGCACAATCAAGAATGGGAGATCAAATATATTTGGCGTTGTTTCCGGGATTATTGATATTAATTATAGTAATGAGTTTTAATGTATTAGGTGATATTTTTAGGATGGGATTAGAACCTGAAAATAATAATTAATAAAAAAGTACTTTAAAATAATTCTTATTTTAAAGTACTTTTTTAGTGTTATTATAAGTTATAAATAATTATTTTTCTCTAGATTTAACATCACATAAAATTTTCTTTATGCTGTTTAAATGATAAATCATATCTTCTATTTCATTTTCTGTAAAAGAAGATAAATTTTCTTTAATTTTACAAATAGTTAAATTCTTTTGATTCTCAACAAAACTTTCACCTTTGCTAGTTAATTGTATATTATAAATTCTTCTATCGTCGTTATCTACAATTTTATAAACTAAATCTAAGTTTATAAGATTGTTGATTATTGGTGTCAAATTGCACTTGTTGATACATAGTTTTTTAGATATATTAGACATTGTTAAAACTCCAAAAGTATCTAAAAGGCATAATATATTTTTATGAGAATTAGGAAGACAATGATTTTCTTCTAAGTCATCTATTTTACCAAAATTTTTCATAAAAATAGGAAAAATTGAAAGTATACCTTCCGCAAAAGCTGTAAGATTTTTATCATCCATTACAATTACTCCTAACTTTTATTTTTAAAAAGCATCATAAATTTATTAAATTTTGTATCAATTTATATTGTGACTGTTATATTGTGAAATGTCAATAAATTTTACAAAAAATTACAAAAATCGAGTGATTAAAAAATGATTCTAAATTTTTACAAAGAGTTATAAACAGTAAATATGAATTTTATCAACATATTTGTGTATAAAGTTATATTTGATTGTTTATAATTTATAAGATTTTTTATAAGTTTTATAAGTGATATAATTATAGAGTTGAAATGATAAAAAAGACTTGTTGTGTAAATTAAAATAAGAAATTATCTTATTATAGGATTTAAAGTTAACTTTTAATTTAAAAATAATAAAAAGCTATGAAAGTAATAATAAATACTAAAGAAAAAATGGAGTGATAGTTGTGGATAGATATAATTTAATAAAAGGAAAAAATGAAAGAGAGATTGTTCTTTTAAAGGGGAGCCCATGTGTATGGGGGAGGTGTACTTTCTGTGATTATATACATGATAACGATGAAAATGAAAAAGAAATGATTGAGTTAAATAAGACAGTTCTTAAAAACGTTACCGGTGAATTAAAAGCATTAGAAGTAATAAATTCAGGAAGTGTATTTGAACTTCCAAAAGAAACTTTAAATGATATAAAAAGAATAGTAGAAGAGAAGAATATAGAAAAATTGTTTTTTGAAAGTCACTGGAGTTATAGATATAGATTAGATGAAATTAGAGAGTTTTTTAATATACCAATAATATTTAAATGTGGAATTGAAACTTTTGATGATTACTTTAGAAATAAAGTTTTAAAAAAAGGTGCTATTTTTAGTGGACCTAAAGAGGTTAGAAAGTATTTTGAGTCCATATGTCTTTTAATAGGTATAGAAGGGCAAACAAAAGAAATGATAGATAAAGATATTGAGTATCTTTTAAAATATTTTTCAAAAGGGTGTGTAAATATATTCGTTGAAAATACTACTTATATAAAAAGAGATGAAAATCTTATAGGGTGGTTTCAAGAAAAATATAGTTATTTACAAAGTGATTCTAGAGTTGAAGTTCTTTTTGAAAACACAGATTTTGGTGTAGGAGAATAAGAAAAAACAGTTTTAAGTTATGTAACTTAAAACTGTTTTGTTATATACTATTTTCCAAAGTATCTATTTAATAATCCGTTAAAAGCAGCACCATGTCTAGCTTCATCTTTACACATTTCATGAACTGTATCATGAATTGCATCTAGGTTTAATTTTTTAGCAAGTGTAGCTAAATCTTTTTTACCTTGACATGCTCCGTGTTCAGCATCAACTCTAGCTTGTAAGTTTGCTTTTGTATCAGCAGCTACAACTTCTCCTAATATTTCAGCAAATTTAGCAGCATGTTCAGCTTCTTCAAAAGCTATTCTTTTATAAGCTTCAGCAACTTCTGGATAGCCTTCTCTATCGGCTTGACGGCTCATAGCTAAGTACATACCAACTTCAGTACATTCTCCCATAAAGTTAGCTCTTAATCCTTCTACAACTTCAGCATCTATATCTTTAGCAATTCCTATTCTGTGTTCATCAGCCCAAGCCATTCCATCTTCACATTTTTCTATAAATTTATCAGCTGGAGCTTTACAAATAGGGCAAAACTCTGGAGCTGAATCTCCTTCGTGAATATATCCACACACAGTACAAACAAATTTTTTCATAATAAAAACCCTCCTAAAACTTAAATAATATTTTTAAAGTAATATATTTTTATTTATAATTTTTTTCCAAATTCCTTATGATATTATTATATATCATTGGAAAGCAATTATCAATAGAAAATCATTATTTTTATTAAAATTTTTAGAAATATCTTTTAAATTCCTAATATATACTTAATTTCTTCTAAATTTAATATTTCAATAGATTTTCTATCAAAATTAATTATACCCTCATTTTTCATATTTATTAATTCTCTAGATAAAGAAGGGCGCTGGACTCCTAAATGTTCAGAAAGTATTTTTTTAGACATATTTAATGAAAGCTTTAAGCTATCTTGTTTTTTGTATTCTTCCATTATAAAAAAACAAATTTTCTGTCTTAAATTTTCTAATGAAAGGATTGTAACTTTTTTATTTAACATTAGTATTTTAGAAGATAGCACTTCCATAAAATTTCTTAAAATAGTTTGATTTAAGCTACACATCAATAACACATCTTCTTTTGAAAAATAAATAATCTCAGTATTTTTATAAGCTACAACTGTTGAGGGATAATTGTGTTCTTTGGAAAATAGTATAGCTTCACCAAAAGCATTTCCAGGATAAAGCGTGCTAAGAGAAACTACTTTACCATTAGAATAATGCTTTTGAATTTCAACTCTACCAGACAAAACAATAGCTAAACTATTGCAAGGCTCTCCTTCTAGAGCTATGACGCAACTTTTACATTTTAAACAATTTTTACATTTATCATATATTGTGTAATTCAAATTTTTAATTAGATTTATAATGTCATCCTCTGATAGACTATTGAAAAGAATAGACTTTTTTAAAATTTTCGCATAAAAATTTATCATATAATCATTCCTAACTGTAGTATTAGATATTATAAATAAGAAAAATATCATTATTGTTACAAAACATTATTCTAAATTTTAATTTATAATTAAGTCTAGAATTTATATCCCTATAATAACAAAATGTAATATAAGAAAGGTATAAAAGTCAAGAAAATGAAATTTTGTTAACTTATTATTTATAAAATCATAATAAATTATGTGCTTTTAGAGCTATTTTTATAAGGTTTCAATTTATATTCTCTGAAAGTGAAAAATTTTAAGATTAAAGACAACTATATATTAGGGGATAGTGGTTAGTTGCAAATGGATAGTGAAATTTAATATATAAGTTAAATTTAGACGCTGTACACTTATAATTAACGATATTATTTGCTTACTATTTTTTTATTCTATATAATAGAAAGGAATGATAAATGATAAAGTAAATTTTACAGTAGAAAAATCAGGTTATAAACAGTGATTAAAAGAGAGGTTAATGTATGAACAGAATAGATAAACATAATTACTACTTAGATATATGTGAAACTGTTTTAGAAAGAGGAACTTGTTTAAGAAGAAATTTTGCAGCGATAATAGTTAAAAATGATGAAATAATGGCAACAGGTTATACTGGTGCTCCTAGAGGTAGAAAAAATTGCAGTGATATAGGCCATTGCAAAAGAGAAGAGTTGAATGTTCCAAGAGGAACAAGGTATGAAATTTGTAGGTCTGTCCATGCAGAACAAAATGCAATAATATCAGCAAGAAGACATGATATGATAGGATCTACTTTATATTTAGTTGGAAAAGAATATAATACAGGCGAGTTAGTGAAAAATGCATCTCCATGCACTCTTTGCAAAAGATTTATAATAAATGCTGGTATAGAAAATGTTATAATAAGAGACACAAATACTTTTTACAGAGAAGTTGAAGTTAAAGAGTGGATAGAAAATGACGATTCTTTAACTGATGATATTTCTTACTAAAAACGAAGTAGGAAGGTTAATTATGAATAAAGTTTTTTTATTAATGGTTTTAACTGGTATAATTTCAGCATGGATAACTCCTATTGTAAAAAAGATAGCTATAAAATTTGGGGCAATTGATGTTCCGGACGATGACAGAAGAATACATAAAAAACCTATACCTCGTATGGGAGGAGTAGCTATATATATAGCCTTCATTTTAGGAGTAATAATAAACAAAGAACAATTTTCCATGGATGATTTGGGACTTATATTAGGTGCTAGTGTAATTGTTTTAGGTGGAGTTATAGATGATATTAGAGAATTAAGACCTAAATACAAATTGATTTTTCAAGTTATAGCAGCTATTATACTTGTAGCCTTTGGATTGAGGGTAAATTTTGTGACTAATCCACTATATATAGGTGAAGATTATATCAATTTAGGATTTATAGGAATACCATTAACTATTATTTGGGTTATTGGGATTACAAATGCATTTAATTTAATAGATGGATTAGATGGTCTTGCTGCTGGTGTTGGTATAATATCGTCATTAACTCTAATGATAGTATCTTTCATAAATGGAAGAGTGGATGCGGTGTTTTTAACAGCTATATTAGCAGGCTCTATAATGGGATTTTTACCATATAATTTCAATCCAGCAAGTATATTTATGGGGGATACAGGATCTCAATTGTTAGGTTTTTTACTTGCTGCAATATCTATAAATGGAGCTATAAAATCTGCTACAGCGTTGGTCATAGCTGTTCCTTTGTTAGCACTGGGACTTCCTATATATGATACATTGTTTGCGGTTATAAGAAGAAAGGCTAGTGGAAAACCTATAATGCAAGGTGATAATGGACATCTTCATCATAGATTGCTAGCTTTGGGGTTAAGTCAAAAACAAGCTGTAATAATAATATATTTAATAAATGCTATACTTGGAGGCATCGCAATAATAGCTATGCAATTAAGCAATAAAAAGTCTTATTTTTTACTTGCTACAGTTGTTATTATTATTACTTTTATAGCTTGGAAAGTTGGATTATTAAAAGAAGATAAAAACAATTAAGGTTTGAAATAAAATATTTAATTTAAATGCATCTTAAAATATTTAAGGTGTATTTTATTATTTTGAAATGGATCTTAAAAAAATAAGTATTTTATTAAAAAGAAGAATATTTAAATGAAGTTAGTGAAAAAATAATTAAAAGAGGCAATATTCATTGTTGTTGGTGTAAAAAAATGAGAAATGTAAAGAAGAAAACGATTTACTTCCATGAGAACTGTGAATTTAAATTTTTCAATTAACTCCAAATCAATGATTTGATTAGGGCTAATGTATGAATTAATAAAAAAATATTATTTCATACATAAATGCCTATGTCATAAAAAGTAGAAAAAGGTCATATTATTTCATGCTAGTCAAATCAATGTTTCATAAAGATGAGTCTAGATTCATAAAAACATTGACAATACATGGAATAATGTTTAATATAACAAATAGTGACTTTATTCATAAAAAACAATTCAAAATACAGAAAATACAGAAAAATAAATATTTATAATTTACTAAAAAATGAAATTTTGAATAAAATTTCTTTCAAAATTACGAGTGTAAAATATACATTTGTCATTAATAGTGAATAATAAATAAAAAAGTTATTCATAACCATTTATTCATTTTGTAAAAAAAAATTTAATAAGTTAAAAAAATGAATTAGAGTTCTGAGAAATATTTAATACTGTAGTAAAAGTGAGATAAAAAGAGTAAAACACATTAAAAAATAAATATTTTCAAACAACTAAGGTACACTATTAAATATCAAGGAATACAGTGAAATTAGCTTGTTTATTTATATGAGCACCAGGCATATAATCTTATAATGTAATTAAAATATTGAAACGAGGAAATGAAGTTGCATAAAGAAAATAAGTTGCTTTTAAAAAGTATATTTAAATATGATTTATTATTATTAATAACAGTAACTATAATAGGGTACTTTATAATAGGTGAAAGGATTTTATTTTTTGCATCAGGACTATCTATAGCATTTATAAATTTAGTTATAAACACAGTTTCATTAAATAAATTTCTATCAGAAGATAATAGCAATATACAAAGTGTACTTATAATTAGCAAACTTATTAGGGTAATAATAGTAGTGATAATATCTATACTTATTATTAAGAATACAACAATTGGTTTTATTCTATTTATAGTGGGCTATAGCTTACAGTTTATTTCTTTTATATTATATGGTAATAAGTATAAGAACAAATAAAAGAAAGGGGTGTTATTATGGAAGAAGTTTTACCGCTAGTTACCTATAATATTTTTGGATTCCCAATAGATATTACAATGAGCATGGTAGTTCAGTGGGTCATTATAGGTATAGCTTTAATTTTAGGAATTTTATATAAAGCTAATATGAAAAAAATTCCTGGAAAAATCCAAGCGGCAGTTGAGGTTGCAGTTTTAAAAATCAACAGCATTGTCCTAGAAAACATGGGGGAAGGCAAAGAAGGATTTGCGCCATATATATTTGCATTAGCTATATATATACTTTCATTAAATATGGTAGGTATGTTTGGCATAAAACCACCAACATCAGAATTGAGTGTAACCTTTGGATTAGCAGCAATTACTTTCTTCGTTATACAAATTTATACTATTAAGAAAAATGGAATCTTAGGATACTTTAAAGGGTATGCAAGACCAATACCAGTGTTACTTCCAATAAATATAGTTGAAAGAATAATGCTACCAGTATCATTAAGTTTAAGACTTTTTGGTAATGTATTTGCAGGAACTGTAATTATAGAACTTATATATAGTGCACTAGGTAAATTAGGTTTTGTAGCGACTATAGGTATACCAATACCGTTCCATTTTTACTTCGATTTATTTGATGGAGCAGTACAAACATTAATATTTGTAATGTTAACAATGATAAATATCAAAACAATATCAGAACACTAAAACATATGAATTTTAAGGAGGATTATTATTATGGAATCAGGAGCATTTATCGCAGGAATGTCAGCATTAGGAGCAGGAATAGCAGCACTATCAGTTATAGGTGGAGGTATAGGAACAGGAAATGCAGCAGGAAAAGCTGTTGAGTCTATAGCAAAACAACCAGATGCTAGTGGTAAAATAATGAACGCATTAATAGTTGGTGCAGCGTTCTCAGAAGTTACAGCAATATATGGTTTCCTTATAGCATTATTATTAGTATTTAAAGTAGGCTAATATACTAATAAAGAATAGGAAGGGTAGGTGAAAATCCTAACTATTTCAACGTTAGGATAGCATATGGGTATAAATCCAAGTGTGATTGCGGCAGCGATTATTAATTTTTTTATATTCTTTCTAATAATTAAAAAGTTTATATATAAGCCAACAATGGCTATGGTTGATGGCAGAAGAGACGAAGTAGAAACAGCGTTAAATCATGCTAAGTCAGAAGAAGCTAAAATTGAAAGCTTAAGAATAGAACAAGAAGAAAGAATTAAAGAATACAAAGATGAAGGACAAAAATTAGTTGACGCTTATAAAGAGAAGGCTGAAAGAGTTTCAGTGGATATAATAGCAGAAGCTAAGAAAGAATGTGATGTTTTACGTTCTAGAACTAAGCAAGAAATTGCTAGAGAAAAACGTAAAGCTGAGGATGAAATGAAAACACAAGTTGTTGATTTATCATTAAACTTAGCAGAAAAAGCATTAGAAAAGAAAATTGATGAGGATGAACATAGAAGACTTATTGATGAGTTTATTTCTAAGGTAGGTAATTAATATGTATGAATTTCTTGACAGAAGATACGCACAGGCTTTATATGACGTTTGCGAAAAGGCTGGAATTTTAGAAGAAACTCTAGAGGATTTAAATAGCATTGTAGAGAGTATGGAGCAAAGCGAAGAACTAATGAAAATAATAGAGCATCCTCAGATACATCGAGCTGAAAAAAAGGCAATATTTAAAAGGCTTTTTGAAGATCAAGTTAGTCCTGAACTATTAGGTTTTTTAATTCTTTTAATAGATAAAGATAGAATTTTATATCTAAAAGAAAAATATAATCAATTTAGGTTAATTTACTTTGAACGTCATAATATGTTAGAAGCTAAAGTAAAGACTACAATTCCACTAATAGATGAACAAAGAGAAGCTTTAAAAGTAAAATTAAAAAACAAATACAAAAAAGATATTATACTTTTAGAAGAAATTGATGAAAGTTTGTTAGGTGGAATGGTCGTAAAAATTGGTGATGATGTTATTGATGGCTCTATAAAAAGAAGAATGGAATCTATGAAGCAACTAATGCAAGAAAGAAAAGACATTAAAGTAGATGTTAGTGAAAAATTCAAACCATTAGTTGCTAAAGTTAAAACTGTTCAACCATTAAATGAAGAACAGAAAGAGCAAATAATAAAGAAGCTAAAAAACTATTATAATAGAGAATTTATAATAGAAGAAAGCATAGATAAAAAAATCTTAGGTGGAGTTTATATAACTGTTGGTGATGATGTTATAGATGTAACAGTAAAAGGTAAACTTATAGAACTAAGAAGAAACATGAATGGCTAAATAGCAAATTTACCATAAAGATAAATACTATGAAGATAGCAAGAATTTATAAAATTTATAAAGGCATCTTTATACAGGATTGAGGTGAGAATATGCATATAAAACCAGGAGAAATAACGTCTATACTAAAAAAAGAATTAGAGAAGTATGAAAATAAAATAAATACTGTAGACGCAGGAACAATTATCCAAATAGGTGATGGAATAGCTAGAGTTTATGGTTTAGATGATTGTCTTGAAGGTGAACTTTTAGAATTTCCAAACAATGTTTATGGAATGGCTTTAAACTTAGAACAAGACAACGTAGGTTGTGTTTTGCTTGGGTCAGAAGAGGGCATAAAAGAAGGAGATATAGTAAATAGAACTGGAAGAGTAGTTGAAGTTCCAGTTGGAGCTGATTTACTAGGAAGAGTAGTTGATCCATTAGGAAATCCAATAGATGGAAAAGGTCCAATAAATGCAGAAGCTCATAGACCAGTTGAGGTTAATGCACCAGGAGTTATTGAACGTCAATCAGTAAAACAACCTATGCAAACTGGAATAAAGGCAATTGACACAATGATTCCAATAGGAAAAGGACAAAGAGAGTTAATAATTGGAGATAGACAAACAGGTAAAACAGCATTAGCTTTAGATTCTATCTTAAATCAAAGAGGAAAAGATGTAATTTGTATATATGTAGCTATAGGACAAAAACAGTCAACAGTAGCACATATTGTTAATACATTAGAAGAAATGGGAGCTTTAGATTATACAATAGTTGTATCAGCTAGCGCTTCTGAATCAGCACCATTACAATACTTAGCACCATTTGCTGGTTGTAGTATGGGTGAACACTTTATGCATCAAGGAAAAGACGTATTAATAGTATATGATGACTTATCTAAACACGCAGTAGCTTATAGAACAATGTCATTATTACTTCGTAGACCACCAGGAAGAGAAGCATACCCAGGAGATGTTTTCTATCTTCATTCAAGATTACTTGAAAGAGCAGCAAAACTTTCTGATAAATTAGGTGCAGGTTCATTAACGGCGCTTCCTATAATTGAAACATTAGCTGGAGATGTAACTGCATATATACCAACAAATGTAATATCAATTACAGATGGACAGATATTCTTAGAAGCGGATTTATTCCATTCAGGACAAAGACCAGCAGTTAATGCAGGTATATCTGTTTCAAGGGTTGGTGGAAGTGCTCAAATTAAAGCTATGAAACAAGTAACTGGTACTTTAAGAATAGAACTTGCTCAATACAGAGAACTTGCATCTTTCGCACAGTTTGGATCTGACCTTGATAAGGATACTAAAAAAAGACTTGAAAAAGGTAAGAGATTAATAGAAATATTAAAACAAGATCAATATGTACCAATGGCTGTTGAAGATCAAATAATGATTCTATATGCTGGAGTAAATGAACATATAATGGATATACCAGTATCTAAAATAAGATTATTTGAAAAGCAATTCTTAGAGTTTATGAATACTTATCATAAAGAAGTTCCTGATCTAATTAGAGAAAGAAAACAATTAGATAGTGAAATAGAAGGAAAGCTTGTAGAGGGCATAAAGGAGTTTAAACAAAAATTTTTAGTAGAACTATAGAGGTGAGAAAATGGGCGCAGCAGGACTTGTTGAGATAAAGAGAAGAATTAAGTCTATAAATAATACCAAGAAAATAACAAAGGCATTAGGCTTAGTTTCTACCTCAAAATTAAGAAAAGTTAGGGAAAAATTATCTTCAAATAATGATTATTTTAAGCAATGTGAAGATGTATTTGCAGAAGTAGTCAATAGTTATGAAGAGGAAAATATTTATACCAAAAGTAATAAAAGTTCCAAGAAGTTATATATTGTGCTTACCTCCGATATGGGTTTATGTGGCTCCTTTAACAGTTCTATGATTTCTCATGTTGCAGAAATTACTCGAAATGATAGAGAAAATGCTCTTATTTTAATGGTGGGAGAGAAAGGAAGATCGTTTGCTAGAAGATACAAACTAGAGACTATGGCTGAGTATATAGAAGTTGGCGATCTTCCAACTACTAAAGAAGCTTCTACTGTGTATAATGATGCATTTGAAATGTTTAGAAAAAGTGAAGTTTCAGAAGTGAATATTGTTTATGCAAAATTTATTTCTCAATTAAAGAAGCAAATTGAAGTTGAACAATTATTACCTATAGATAAGAGTAAATTTAGTAATATTGAATCAAAAGCAGAATTTGAAAATGGGTCGGATATATTATTTGATAATGTAGTAAATTTATATTTTACAAGTAAAATATTAAATTCTATGATTCATGCAAAATGTAGTGAACAAAGTTACAGAATGGAAGCTATGGAAGGTGCTACAAAAAATTCTGATGATTTGTTAGAAAAACTTAACTTGAAATATAATAGAATAAGACAGAGTGCTATAACACAGGAAATTTCGGAAATAGTAGGTGGAGCAGAAGCACAAAACTAGAATTAGTTAGATTGGAGGGATAATATGTCACAAAAAATAGGAACCGTTGTACAAATTATAGGACCGGTTATAGATATAAAGTTTGAAGCGGGTTCACTTCCAAATATATACAATGCTATAGAGATAAAAATGGATGGAAGAACTATAATAGCTGAAGTAGAACAACATATAGGTGATGATATAGTAAGAACAATTGCTATGGAAAACACTGAAGGATTAAAAAGAGGACTTAAAGCTGTAGATACTGGAAAAGGAATACAAGTACCAGTAGGAGATTCAGTTTTAGGAAGATTATTTAATGTATTAGGAAAACCTATAGACGAAGAAGGTAACTTTGAAGCACAAAACCTGTATACAATTCACAGATCAGCACCTTCATTTGAAGAGCAATCAGTGGAACCAGAAGTATTTGAAACAGGAATAAAAGTAATAGATCTTTTAGCTCCATATCAGCGTGGTGGAAAAATAGGTCTATTTGGTGGAGCTGGAGTTGGTAAAACAGTTTTAATCCAAGAGCTTATAAATAACATAGCTAAGCAACATGGAGGACTTTCTGTATTTACTGGAGTTGGAGAAAGAACAAGAGAAGGTAATGACCTTTATCATGAAATGAAAGAATCAGGAGTTATAGACAAAACAGCTCTTGTATTTGGTCAGATGAATGAGTCTCCAGGAGCTAGAATGAGAGTTGCTCTAACAGGACTTACAATGTCAGAGTATTTTAGAGATCAAGGTCAAGACGTGTTATTGTTCATAGATAACATATTTAGATTTACCCAAGCAGGATCTGAGGTATCAGCATTGCTTGGAAGAATACCAAGTGCCGTTGGATACCAACCAACACTTGCAACAGAAATGGGAGCATTACAAGAAAGAATAACTTCTACTAAAAATGGTTCTATAACATCTGTTCAAGCTGTTTACGTTCCAGCAGACGATTTAACAGACCCAGCGCCAGCAACTACGTTTGCTCACTTAGATGCAACTACAGTTTTATCAAGAGCTATAGTTGAGTTGGGTATATACCCAGCAGTTGATCCTTTAGAATCATCATCAAGGATGCTAGATCCAAGAATTATAGGAGAAGATCATTATGGTGTAGCAACTAAAGTTAAACACATATTAGAAAGATATAAAGAGTTACAAGATATTATAGCAATATTAGGTGTAGACGAACTTTCTGATGAAGATAAGATAGTAGTTAGTAGAGCGAGAAAAGTACAAAGATTCTTATCTCAACCTTTTACAGTTGGTGAGCAATTTACTGGAATAAAAGGAAAATATGTACCATTAAAAGAAACTATAAAAGGATTCAAAGAGATATTAGAAGGTAAGCATGATGCTCTTCCAGAAGCGGCATTCTTATTTGTTGGAACAATAGAAGAAGCTATAGAAAAAGCTAAAACTTTATCAGAATAAATTCTATATAATTATGGTCAATATTTATAGAAAGGATTCCGTCCAAAAGCAATGAAGTATTGATTAGTACCTGTTAAAGCGGGGAGTTTAAGCCTTTGGAAAGTCAGACCATTCATTTTATTTATATAATAAGATGGACTTGATGAATTAGGAAGTAAGATGATTAAATTTTAACATTTTACAATGACGGTTATATTATGGAAAATAGTTTTAAGCTTATAATAGTAACCCCAGATAAAGAGCTTTATAATGGTAATGTTGTAAAGTTAAGCTCAGAAAGTAGTGATGGTAAATTTGGTATATTACCAAATCATATGGCTATGGTATCCGAGGTTATTCCAACTATAGTTAACTTTCAAGATGTAAATGGTAAAGAATATAAGTGTTTTACATCAAGTGGAGTTATTAAAGTTAGAAAGAATGAAGTAACTATTTTATGTAATGCTGCTGAGTGGCCTGAAGATATAGATAAGAAAAGGGCTGAATCGGCTAAGAAAAGAGCAGAAGATAGACTTAAAAATAAAAATGAAATAGATGTAAAAAGAGCTGAATTAGCTCTTAAAAGATCATTATTAAGATTGAATTTATAAAGATATCGCCTTTAAATAATTTTAAAGGCGATATTTTTTTTTCAATAAATAGAAAAAGTGGAATAATAACTTAACAAATATTAAGGATAAAGTAAATACTTTATAAGCATAATAACAATATAATTTAATAAAAAAATTAATTTTATTATAAATAATTGTATTATGTTAGGAGGAATAAAAAATGAATAATAGAACTGAAAATCCAAATGAAAATATTAGAATATCAGATGCATCAAAAATAAATTTAGTTAATCAATACAATCAAACTGTCAAAACATTTAAAAATAATACAGTTAATATAGAGGGAAAAGAGTATTTGCAATTAGACAAAGCATTAGAAACTTTAAAAGAAGTAGCTCCATTTTCATCTATGTTTACATAAAAATAATGCTATCTTGATTAAAGGTAGCATTATTTTTAAATATATATATTGTAAAAAAACCACTAATATGCACAAAAAGAGGAAAAAAATATATATTAATAATATATATTCAAAATTTCTATAAATTTATAAAAAAGCTAAATTATAACTTTAGTTATAATCTATATATTTATTTAGTTTATTGTATAGTATTCTAAAATCACATTTTAATTTATACATTGAAGATTTTAGACACCCTTAACAGTGAGTAGATGCTCAAAAATCACTAAATTTTATAACTACAATTATAAATATAGATAAGCTAAAATTTGGGCATGTTTCACTATATTAATTAGGATAACATAAAAGATTATAGATATAAATGTATATAAGTTATAAACATAAAATCTATAATAACCAATTATGTTATCTTATTTCTAATTTAAAAAATTAAATAACTTATATTTGAAACAAGCCAGTGTATAAAGCAATAATTATTGTCAATACTTTTAAAAGTGGAGGGATAGTTATGGAGAAATTTTTAAAAAAGTTTATAGCAATCTTTATGATTTTTATATTGGTTTGTTTAAATTCAATAAATTCAAAGGCTATAGATAAGAAAGATATAATTGGTGAAGTTTTAAATATAGCTAAAGCAGAAATTATTGAAGTTGGAGTTGAAACTATATTTAATGAAGAAAAAGATATAAATAGTTATTGTGAAGAATTAAAGAAAAGTATAAGTTATTATGGTTATGATAAAGAAAAAATAATTGTTAAAAATCATAATGATTATATAGAAGTTAAAATTGATAATCTTAATGTAATTATAGAAAAAATTGATTATAAAGATAATATGATAAAAATGACAGTTAGTCAAAAAACAAAATATAATAATTTAGATTTTCTAAAGAATTTAACAAAGACCACATTTAAAAACGAAAAACATATAAATCAATATTTATATGTAAAATCTAGTTTCGATGATGAAAATTGCAATTTGCTAAATAAGCATATAGTAGATTTTTTAGATAAAAATGGGGCTACAGATTTAGAAACGGTGCCTTTAGAGAATGGATTTAGTACTATTTGCAATACTAAGATGTATAATTCAAAAGAAATCTTTAGAAAAAAAATTGATTTTCAATTTGCTATTATGAAATACAGCAGAGAAAATTATTTAATAATAGGAACCCCAGAAATAACTGTAGCTTTTTAAAATAGCACTATTTATGGAGGAATAACATGGAAAAGTTTATTATAAAAGGTGGCAAAAGATTAAATGGCGAAGTAGAGATTAGTTCAGCTAAAAATTCAGTATTACCAATACTTGCATCAACTATATTAAGTGATAGTGTTTGTGTTTTTAATAATATTCCTAAATTAGAAGATGTTAATGTACTTTATGAAGTCTTACAATCTTTAAATGCTAAAGTAATTTTAAGAAAAGATAATAAAATAGAAATAGATACTAGAAATTTAAATTTAGAGGAAGTTAGCAATGAGTTAGTAAGAAAAATGAGGGCATCATTTTTGATTATGGGAGCCATGCTTGCAAGATTCGGATATTTTAAGATATCGTTGCCTGGAGGTTGTAATATAGGATCAAGACCTATAGATCTGCATTTAAAAGGATTAACTGCATTAGGAGCAGAGATTAGAACAGAACATGGGTTTGTTGAAGCTAAAGCAGATAAACTTAAAGGTGCAAAAATATATTTAGATTTTCCATCAGTAGGAGCTACTGAAAATATAATGATGGCTGCATCACTAGCTGAAGGTGAAACTATAATTGAAAATGCAGCAGAAGAACCAGAAATAATAGATCTTGCAAATTTTTTAAAGAGTATGGGTGCGAAGATTTATGGAGAAGGCACAGATACCATAAGAATAGTTGGAGTGGATAAACTTATGGGAACAGAATATACTCCTATTTTTGATAGAATAGAAGCGGGAACATTTATGATTGCTGCTGCAATAACTAAAAGTAAAATAAAATTAACTAATGTAAATGAAGAATATTTAAAACCAGTAATAGCAAAAATGAAGGAAATGGGAGTAAAAATAGAAGCAAGTAAAAATACTATTGTTATAGATGGAAGCACAGATTTAAACCCAATAGATATAAAAACTATGCCATACCCTGGATTCCCTACTGATATGCAAGCTCAAATGATGAGCCTATTAAGCATTGTTAAGGGTACTAGTATGATAACAGAAACTATTTTTGAAAATAGATTTATGCATGTGAGAGAACTGGTAAGAATGGGTGCAAATATAAAAATAGATGGACGATGTGCAGTTGTGGAAGGTGTAAAATCTTTAACAGGTGCTGAAGTTAAGGCAACAGATTTAAGAGCAGGAGCTTGTTTAATATTAGCAGGATTGTGTGCAAAGGGAAAAACCACAATAGCAGATATATACCATATAGATAGAGGATATGTTGAAATTGAAAAGAAATTTCAAAAGTTAGGTGCTGATATTAAAAGGATAAATATAGAGGAAGAAATTTAATTTAAAAAATAGTTACTCAAATTTTATGAGTGACTATTTTTTTTATTGATTTTTCAAAGATATTGATTTGCTTCTAATAAAAAAGATAATTATAAAAAATTAAATTTTAAAATTTATATAGATATTTTAAAAAAGATGTTATATTTAATAACTTTTTTTAATAAACTTTGAATAAAAAGAACAAATAGCCTATTATTTAAAGTTTTAACTTGCAAAACGAGAGGAGGATAAAATGAGAAATTTAAAAAATAAATTTAAGTTAAATGCTCATAGTGTAAGTATAAGTGAAAAAATGGCGTCGCAGATAATATCGGTTTTAACATTTGTAGCACTAGGGGTTATGTTCTTACTTGCATCAACTTATTTTATATTAGGAGGGAATGTTAAAGAAAAAAATAATGATATTAGTTCTTTTGAAATTGGCAAAAGGGATATAAAAGAAAATAAAGTGGCTAAAAAAAATTTAGTAGAGGATATAAATGTGGATAAAGTTAAAGTTTATTTGACTAAGCAAGACAGAGTGGTTGAACTACCTATAGAAGAATATATTAAAGGAGTTATAAGTAGTGAAATGCCAATAAATTTTGAAATAGAAGCATTAAAAGCTCAAGCAGTAGCCGCTAGAACATATACAGTAGCTCATACGAAAGCTATTGGTGGTGGGTGTAATAAAAGTAATGGATCAGATCTTTGTGATACAACTCATTGTCAGGTATATCTAAGCAAAGAGGAAAAAATTCAAATGTGGGGTGTTAAAGGAGAAAGTAACTGGAAAAAGGTGGAAGAAGCTGTAAACGCTACAAAAGGACAAGTGTTATCTTATGATGGAGGACTTGCTAGTGGAGCGTACTACTTTTCTACTAGTAGTGGAAAAACTGAAAACTCAGAAGATGTTTTTGTAAACGCGCTACCATATTTAAGAAGTGTTGAAAGTAAAGGAGAAGAAAATGCACCAAGATATAAAAGCGTAGTTTCAATTTCCTATGCAGATTTTATTGAAAAAGCTAATAGTGAGTATAATGCCAATATGTCATTAAATAATATAAAAGATCAAATAAAAATTTTAAAAAGAACTGATGGTGGAAGTATAAAGAGTATAAAATTAGGAACAGCAACTATCAGTGGACCTAAATTTAGAAGTCTTTATGGTCTTAATTCTGCTAACTTTGAAATAAACTATTTAGATAATGACATGGAGATAAGCTGTACAGGTTTTGGCCATGGAGTAGGGATGAGTCAATGGGGAGCTAATAATATGGCTAGTGAAGGAAAAACCTATAAGGATATATTACAGCACTATTATACAGGAATAACTTTAGAACAAATAAATAAAAAATAATATAGTGATAAGGGATGCAAACTGAATATGTCCATAACTATCCACTAGTATATGGTTTATCTAACTTAAAGAATCCTTATTTGATTGAGATATAAGTTAAAATTAAAATTTAAAAGCCTATAAGAACTCATGGTTATCATGAGTTCTTTATTTTTAAAAACATATAAGAAAAAAGTCGAAAAAAAACGAGAAAAAATAATAACAAAAGTGAATTAACTTAAAAAGATAGGACAACAATACTAGTGGAGGTGTTTTTATGGATAAGAAAACAAAATTTAAACAATTTTTTAAAAAGGAAGGATTTTATGTAATTTTATTTGTTTGCCTATGTGCAGTAGCAACAGTAACAATATTAACAACATCTAAGGATAAAAGAGATGTGGCTCAATTACCAGCAATGGAACAAAAGGCAAATAAAGAAACAAAAGAGGACAAACAAACTAATGGAGCAACTGTAGAACCTAAAACTTATAATGATGCGTTACAAGTAAAAAAAGAGGAGCTTAAAGCAGTTCCAGAAGTACAAGTTCAAAAAAATGCAGAAAGTCAATCAGTTTCAAATGCAACAGATAGTGAATCAGTTAAACCAGTAGATGGAAGTTTAGCTCGTTCATACACAGAAGACCCTGTTTACATGTCTTCAACTAAAGACTACAGACCACACTTTGGTATAGACGTAAAAGTTGAAGAAGGTACACCTGTAGTTGCAATGATGAATGGTGTTATTAAAAATGTAGATACTTCATCAGAAGGAACATATGTTGAAATAGATCACCAAAATGGAATTGTAAGTAGATATTCTAATTTGCAAGAAAAAGTAGCTGTAAAAAAAGGAGACTCAGTAAAAGGTTCTCAAGAAATTGGTAAAGTTGGAAACACAACTACATTTGCATATGAAGAATATGGTTCTCACTTACATTTTGAAGTTTTAAAAGATGGTGAAAACATAGATCCTAGTAAATATGTAAATTATAAAAAATAGTTAGTATTATTAAAGCCATTTTCTGAATTATTCAGAGAATGGCTTATACATAAGTAATTTATGTGGAAATATAAGCATATTTATAAATATATAAGGATTAAGGAGGCAACACGTTGAAAGACTACATTGAAGAAAGAGTATTGCAAGTTGCAAGATATATAATTGAATCACAAGAAACTATAAGAAAAACTGCAACTGTATTTGGTGTAAGTAAAAGCACTATACACAAAGACATGACCGAAAGATTACCTAAAATCAATGCTCAAATTGCAGAAGAAGCTAAAAATGTATTGGACTTAAATAAGGCAGAAAGACACATTAGAGGTGGAAAAGCTACACAAATGAAATATAAAACAATTGAAGGATAAAGGCTTTCGTATTATAATTAGACAATATAAGAGTTATTTAGTTTAAAGCTAAACTTTTAGTTAAAATACGAAAGAGCAGGAGTGAATTAAAGTATGTTTTTTTTCGGTATGGGAACAGACATGGGAATAGATTTAGGAACAGCTACAGTCCTTGTTTATATGAAAGGAAAAGGCGTTATATTAAAAGAGCCTTCAGTTGTAGCAATTGAAAAAAATGCAAATAAGGTTTTAGCAGTTGGAGAAGAAGCTAGAAAAATGATAGGAAGAACTCCAGGAAACATAGTTGCTATACGTCCTTTAAGAAATGGTGTTATTTCAGATTATGATGTTACAGAGAAAATGCTTGAACATTTTATAAAAAAAGCTTGTGGAAATAAGAAAGCAGCACCAAGAGTTGTAGTATGCGTTCCATGTGAATCTACAGAAGTTGAAAGAAGAGCTGTTGAAGATGCAGCAAGAAATGCAGGTGCTAAAAAGGTTTATCTAATAGAGGAACCATTAGCAGCAGCTATAGGAGCTGGACTTGATATTTCTAAAGCTAGTGGAAATATGGTAATAGATATTGGTGGAGGAACTACAGATATAGCTGTTATATCTTTAGGTGGAATGGTAGTTAGAGAATCTATCAAAGTAGCAGGAGATAATTTTGATGATGCTATAATTAAATACATAAGAAAAAAACACAAATTAATGATAGGTGAAAGAACTGCTGAAGATTTAAAGATAAACATAGGATCAGCTTATAAAAAAGATGAAGAAATTGACATGGATATAAGAGGAAGAGATTTAATTACAGGTCTTCCTAAAAATATAACTGTCAATTCTACAGAAATGAGAGAAGCTTTACGAGAAGCAGTAGCTTCAATTGCTGAATGTACTCATGCTGTACTAGAAAAAACGCCACCAGAATTAGCAGCAGATATCGCGGAAAAAGGTATAGTTATGACTGGCGGAGGAGCACTTTTAGATGGCTTAGATAAATTGGTACAAGACTATACAAAAGTACCAGTATATGTAGCAGAGAATTCTGTTTCATGTGTTGCAATAGGAACAGGTAAAGCGTTAGAATTTATAGATAAAATGGGCGACTCATTTGGAGGACAAGACCTATCTTTTTATTAATAATTTAATTAATAAAATGACACAGTTTCTTACTGTGTCATTTTATTATTTCAAATTATGGGAACTTTAAATAAAAGATGAGTTATCAAAAGCTAAATAATATGAATGTAAAAGGGCTTTTGTTATAACCTTGGATAATTGCATAATCAGGTTTAATCTTATATTTCGATTTGTAAACAGTTCTGTATCATCACTAGAATCAATAATTCCTATTAAAGACATATCTCCTACTGGTGGAAGTAATTTTCCAACACCTTTGCCAGGGTTTATAGAAAAATCTCTTGCTTGTATTTCACCTATACTTGAATGTGGCCCTAGACAAGCATCAATTCCTATTATTTTTGAATTAGGATGTTTAATTTTAATTTCGGTTAGCTTATTTTCTAAGTTTAATGCATGTATAGGATCAGAAATTGTTCCATAAACAGGTAGAGGGAAAAAATTTTCTTTTAAACAAGTTCCAACTAGTGGACCTAAACAATCGCCTATGCATCTATCTGTACCTATACATATAATGATAGTATCTTCATCTAAATAATCTTTAATAAAAGTAGCTAAGTTGTAATAAGCTAGGGGATTTTTATAATGGGTTTTAATTTTAGCCACTGATTGCACCTCCTAGAGAATTGTGATTCATTTTAAAAAATTTAAGTATCAACTTAAAATTGATTTATACAAAATAAAATTTAATTATTATCTTCTATAATATTTGTATAAATGTAAAAATATTAAAAATACGCTTAATAATATATATGCAAAAAAATGGAATGTGATTATAAACATTTAGAAAAAAGTAAAAATATTTTTTATGTAAGTACACAGTTGAATATGAGTCTTTGCATTTGTTAATAATTAAGTATATCTAAATTTTTTTATGTTCATAATATTAACTGGGAGTGATAATTATAAAAAAAATATATTCATGTATAATAATTTTGTGTACTATAATGTATAGTTGTACTATATTAATGTTTTACAGAAATAATGAGTATTTAATTATAAAAAATGAAATTAATATAGCAACTGAAGAAACTGAAAAAAAAGATGAAAATATAAAAGAAAATCAAAACAAAAGCTATTCAGAACCTTTAATTTTTAATAAGAAAAAAAATAAAGAGCATACTAAAGAAGATATAAAACACAATAGTAGTGTAGATAATGGTAATGATGCTGTTGCTTATGATGGTGAGATGAAGTATAAAAATAAAAGACCTTTTTATGACGATGTGGAAGAAACTGAGAATGATATTAATATTTCAATAGAAGGTGAATTTGATTCTTACAATAAAAATAAGAAAAAATTAGGGGCAGAACTAGTGCGAGCAGAAGCAAAGGAAGTATTAAAACAAGTATCTTTATCGGAAAAGAAAAAACTAATAACATTCGCATATAAGGTACCTAAAAAAGAATTTAATAATATAGTTAAATATTTAAATTATGAAAATAAAGATTTAGGTGTAAAAAAAATCATAACTGTATTAGAGAAATATTTAACTGAAGAAGAAATTAAAGAAGCCAAAGAGATTGCCAAACCTTTTATGAATAAAGAAATAACTGAAGAATTCTAAATTTACTTTAAATTTAACAAAGTAAATTGATAAGGAAAAGAGAGATAAACATAGAAAGTAAGAACAAATTTAAAATAATTGCTTGTAAAGGCTAAATTTGGATTTGAAAAAAATACTACAAAATTATAAAATAAACCTTGTCGAAGTTACCGACTAAAAATAACACGCTAGCATGGCTCAACGGTAGAGCAGCTGATTTGTAATCAGCAGGTTGTAGGTTCGATTCCTATTGCTAGCTCCATAAGTGGAGGAGTTCCCGAGTGGCCAAAGGGGGCAGACTGTAAATCTGTTACGTTTCGTTTCGATGGTTCGAATCCGTCCTCCTCCACCATATAACACGGTCGCATAGCTCAGCTGGGAGAGCATCTGCCTTACAAGCAGAGGGTCACAGGTTCGAACCCTGTTGTGACCACCATTAAACTTAAAATATAAAATATAATAATACGCTGGCATGGCTCAACGGTAGAGCAGCTGACTTGTAATCAGCAGGTTGTAGGTTCGATTCCTATTGCCAGCTCCATAAATGGAGGAGTTCCCGAGTGGCCAAAGGGGGCAGACTGTAAATCTGTTACGTTTCGTTTCGATGGTTCGAATCCGTCCTCCTCCACCATACACTTTAGATTTTCTAAAGTGTTTTTTATTATAAAAATTATAAAAATTATTGAATATATTTCCAGTATAAATAAAATAATATATTGTTGACAATGATGTATTTTGATGATAACATTGTATCATAAAATTATATAATTACTCTTATCCAGAGAGGTGGAGGGAAAGGGCCCTATGAAACCCGGCAACCGGTGCTTAGCACAATGGTGCCAATTCCTGCAGAAATATTCTGCAAGATAAGAGAGTGCGAGTACGAAATTTCGACCTCTTCTTATCAAGAAGAGGTCTTTTATTGCATAAAAATAGTAGTTACAAGGATTTTGTAATAATAAGTATACCTTGTATTATTTTTAAGGCCACTCTCTTCCATTAGAACGGAAATTTGAAAGGAGATTTAAAAATGAGAAGATTATTTACATCAGAATCAGTAACAGAAGGACATCCAGATAAAATTTGTGACCAAATATCAGATGCGGTATTAGATAGTATATTAGCAAAAGACTCTCATGCAAGAGTAGCTTGTGAAACAGCAGTAACTACAGGAATGGTATTAGTTATGGGTGAAATAAGCACAAATTGCTATATAGATATTCCTAAAGTAGTAAGAGAAACAATAAAAGAAATAGGTTATACAAGAGCGAAATATGGATTTGATTATAAAACTTGTTCAGTATTAACATCAATAGATGAGCAATCACCTGACATTGCACAAGGTGTAGATGAAGCTATTGAAAAAAGAGGACAAGAAGTGGATGAAGTAGAGGCAGTTGGAGCTGGAGATCAAGGTATGATGTTTGGATTTGCAAGTAAAGAAACTCCAGAGTATATGCCACTTCCAATAGCTATGTCTCATAGACTTTCAAGAAGATTAACAGAAGTAAGAAAAAATGGAACATTAGAATACTTAAGACCAGATGGGAAAACTCAAGTTACAGTTGAGTATGAAAATGAAACTCCAGTAAGAATAGATACAATAGTAATATCTACACAACACTGTGAAACTGTAACACAAGAACAAATAAGAGAAGATTTAATGAAGCATGTTGTAAAAGCTGTTGTTCCAGCAGAATTATTAGACGAAAATACTAAATATTATATAAATCCAACAGGTAAATTTGTTATAGGTGGACCACAAGGAGATTCTGGTTTAACAGGAAGAAAAATAATAGTTGATACTTATGGTGGATATGGAAGACACGGTGGTGGAGCATTCTCAGGAAAAGATGCAACTAAAGTTGATCGTTCAGGAGCTTATGCAGCTAGATGGGTTGCTAAAAACTTAGTAGCAGCTGGGGTTGCTGATAAAATAGAAATAGAACTTGCATATGCTATAGGAGTTGCTAATCCTGTATCTATAGAAGCTGATACATTTGGAACAGAAAAAATTTCTAATGAAAAAATAATAGAAATAATTAAAAAGGTGTTTGACTTAAGACCTGGAGCTATAATAAAACAATTAGACTTAAGAAGACCAATATACAAACAAACTGCGGCTTATGGTCATTTTGGAAGAAATGATTTAAATCTTCCATGGGAGCAATTAGACAAAGTAGAAGAAATAAAAAAATATTTATAATATAAAAGACACACCTTGGGGTGTGTTTTTTGATTAGTATGGATAAATGTTATGTTTGTTTGAAAGCCTAAACATTTGTCAAGTATATTAATAAATGAGAATAGTATGGCTCTATGATATAATATTCAAAAGAACAATTTTAGGAGAGATTTTTATGTCAGATATAACAGGGATACTAGAGGATATTATTTTTAAAAATGAAGAAAATGGATATACAATAGCTCATTTAAAAGATGGAAAGAAAAGACATACAATAGTCGGTGTAATACCTTATATTAAAGAAGGCGGTCAATATAAAGTTACAGGCGATTGGGTTACACATGAAAAATTTGGTGAGCAAATGAAAGTGATGTCCATTGAAGAAATTTTACCAACTAGTAAACTAGGAATAGAAAAATATTTATCAAGTGGGATTATTTCAGGGGTAGGACCTGTTACTGCAAAAAAAATAGTAGATCATTTTGGAGAAAAGACATTAGAAATATTAGATACAGATATAGATAGACTAAAAGAAATTAATGGCATAGGAAAAAAGAAAATAAAATTAATAATGAAATCATATTCGGCACAAATAGAGATTAGAAATATAATGATATTTTTTCAAACCTATGGAATGACTGCTAACCAATGTATGAAAATTTATAAAAGATTTGGAGGCAGTTCTGTAGCTATTGTGAAAGATAATCCATACATATTAACAGAAGAAATAAATGGAATTGGATTTAAAACGGCAGATAGAATAGCTATGAGCTTAGGCGTGGAGAAAAATTCTATATTTAGAGTGAAAAGTGGAATAAAATATATAATAAATGAATTTTGTTTATTAGGTAACACATACATGCCATTAGAAAAACTTATAAAAAGAGCTATAGATGTTTTGCAAGTAGATGAAGAAAATATTGATTTAGCTATAAGAGAAAATATAATTGAAGGTAAAATTAAAGTAGAAAATATAGACAGTGTTCAGTGTGTATTTACCATTCAATATGCTTATGCTGAAATGGGAGTTACAAAGAAACTTGTTCAATTATGCACTACTAAATATGATGAATTAGAGATTAATTATGATGAAGAAATAGAAAACTTTGAAAATGAGCAGAATATACAGTTAGCTAAATGTCAAAGAGAAGCAATAGAAGGAGCTATGACTAATGGAATAGAGGTTATAACAGGAGGTCCAGGAACAGGGAAAACCACTATAATAAACTGTATAGTAAGTATATTTGAAAAAGCTGGAATGAAGGTTAATATGGCAGCACCAACAGGAAGAGCGGCTAAAAGGATGAGTGAAACTACTTTAAGAGAGGCTAAAACTATACATAGACTTTTAGAGATGGGCGCATCGGAGGAAGAAGAAGAAAGTGAATTATTAACCGACAGAAAGCTAGAATGTGATGTTTTAATAGTTGATGAAGCATCTATGATAGATATAAATTTAATGAATAGCATGATGAATGCTATATTTACAGGCACAAGGTTAATACTAGTTGGTGATGTTGATCAATTACCATCTGTAGGGCCAGGAAACGTTTTAAGAGATATAATTGAAAGTGGTGTTGTTAAAACAGTAAGGTTAAATGAAATATTTAGACAAGGTAAAGAAAGTATGATAACTGTTAATGCCCATTTAATAAATGATGGAAAGATGCCTATACTAAATTCAAAAGGTAGTGATTTTTACTTTATACAATGCGGAGATAGCAAAAATATATTAGAACAAATAATATCCTTAATAAGTACAAGATTGCCTAAATTTAACACTAACTGGGATAAAATGAAGGATATACAAATATTGTCTCCTATGAAAAAAAGCATAGCAGGAGTTGACAATCTAAATAAAGAATTGCAATTAATCTTAAACCCACCAAGTGCTAATAAACCAGAAAAGGAACTCAAAGAAATGGTATTTAGAATTGGAGATAAGGTTATGCAAACAAAAAATAATTATAGTTTAAAATGGACTAAGAAAGAAAAGGTTTTTGATGCAGAATGTACAGGGCTAGGAGTATTTAATGGTGATGTTGGATATGTTTATGATATAAATGAAAATAACAATTTAACAGTTGTTTTTGAAGATGACAAGATTGTTGAATATGATGACATGTATTTAGATGAGTTGGCGTTAGCTTATGCTATAACCATCCACAAAAGCCAGGGAAGTGAGTTCCCAGTAGTTATAATGCCAATGTTTATGGGACCTCCAATGCTTATGAATAGAAATCTTTTATATACTGGAGTTACTAGAGCAAAGCAACTAGTCGTTTTAGTGGGAGATAAAAAAACAGTATCTTTTATGAAAGATAATGATAGAACTTTTGAGAGATACTCAGGTTTGAAGTGGAGAATAAGTGAAATATTTGGAATTTGATAAGGAGATTTATTTAAAATATGATTAAAGGAAAAGAATACGTTATTAAAGAAGTTTTAAAATATGTAAAAAATAATACGGATATAATAAATGTAATTTCTTATTTTTATAATACAGCTACTATATTTTTAGATGCAATAAATTATTGCATAAATAATAATAAATCTGTTTTATATATTGTAAATGAAGAAAAAGAAAATATAGAACTTATAAGTTACCTAGAGAATAATGACTATGTATATTTAGATGAAAAAACTGATGAAGATAGCTGTAAGGTGAACTTTTGTGATTATAATAGGGCATTATATTTAGATGAAAAATATGATTTGGTAATATTTGATGAACTTGGATATATGCCTTTTCAATCTAAAAAAAATATAAAAAATATATTGTCAAAAGCAGTTAAAAGTAGAGGCACAATAATAGCATACTCTATTGAACCTATATTTGATAGAGCTGTATCTATACATTTTCCTTTAAATAAATATAATACTCCCCTTATAGAACCTAGGGTTATTACTACAAAAATAGATATGGAAGAAGATTTGCCACTAGTGGCTTATGAATACATAAGTTGGACAATTGCTACAGAAAAAAAGACAATAATATATGTTCCTAGCAACGATAAGGTTATAAGTGTGTACTTGTATATGGATAAATTAAGAGAAAAGCTAACAAAGGATATATTTTATTTTATAAAAGAAAAAAAGGATAAAACCTCTATAAAAGCATTTCTAAAAAGTAAAACAGGTATATTAATAACCGATGACTATGATGAATTTCATAATGAAAAGCTTGCTGATATAAACATAATGGTATTTTTTGCAGATGATAATAAATTTAATTATAAAAATTTAGTTTATTTAGTTAGTAAAATTGAAAGAGCTAAATCAGTAATGAGGAAAGAAATAATCTTCATTTGTAAAGATGAAAATGAAGATATAGAAAAGGCTAAATCAATAATGAGAAATTTAAATAAGAAAGGTTGGGAAGAGGGATTTATAAGACTTCAAAATATATAATAAATTGTATATTAGACATTATATATCCTAGTGATAATACATGCGTTGTTTGTAAAAATTATGCATTGTCAAATAATTTATGTGCTATATGTAGAAAAGATATAGAAATTATAAATAAACCATTTTATATATATCATGGTGGGGACAAATACAAATGTTACTCTATAGCAGAACATACATTAATAATGAGAGATATTGTTATGAAGCTCAAATATGAAAGTAATTTTACTTGCGGAGAAATATTAGCAAACTATATGAAAAGGTTAATTATAGAAAAAAATATAGAAATAGATGTTATAACTTTCGTACCAATTAGCAGAAAAACTTATAATAAAAGAGGGTACAATCAGGCCAAAGTTATTGCAAAGAAGTTATCAGAAAAGCTTGATATACCTTGTAAACAAATGATAAAGAAAGTTAAGGAAACAAAAGATCAAATAGGGTTAACATCTTGGGAGAGATGGAGAAATGTAGAGGGATGCTTTAAGTTTGTTAAAAGTAGTAATAGTAATTTTGAAAATGTGTTATTAATTGATGATGTAGTGACTACAGGAGCAACCTTAATAAATTGTAGCAAAACTTTAAAAGAAAATGGAATAAAAAAAGTATTTATCTTGACTGGAACAAAAAGTGTAGTATAATATAAAAAGTAAGTTGGGTTTGTGGTTGAAAATCGATGCCAGTCGCAGGCAAAACGATCCACGTAAGTTAAACAAAGTTTTAATGATCATGGTGCGGCTTAGAAGTAAGTCCTGCCGCTAATAAAGCGAGAGAATTAGTAGTGAGAAGTTAACTCTGGGTAGCGAAATCTCCAGCAGGCGAGTGTGGGGGCAAAGACCAGGTCAACCAATTTATGCAAATAAAGCTAATTGCAACATAAGTTGTAATTAGCTTTTCTTTGTTTGTTAATAAAAAATGTATATAAACCAAATAAACAATTAATTTGATAAATTGCATAAATATAAAATAACTCAATTACTTTAATTATATCATAACAATAAAAAAATAGCATATACTAAACAATATAGTAAAGACAAAAAATAATGTGAGAAGAAGTGAAATATCTGTAACAATGTCTAAATATTCAAAAAACTACATTTGATAAATAAAAAAAATAATATTAAAATATAAATACAAAACAAACTTAATAAATAAGCATAATGCTTTTGGCTCGAGAAAGGGGTTGTAGTATATGAATGTTAAATCAATGGGAAAAAACATAGAACTTACAAGTGCTTTAAGAGATGTAGTAGATAAGAAATTATCTAAATTAGATAAATATTTCTCTGAAGAAGTAAACGCAAATGCAACCTTAAGTGTTGAAAAGAATAAAAGTAAAATAGAAGTTACTATACCGTTCAATGGAGTAAGGCTAAGAGCAGAAGAAAAGCATGAAGATATGTATGCTGCTATAGATTTAGTTTTAGATAAATTAGAAAGTCAAATAAGAAAACAAAAAACTAAATTGCAAAAGAGAAATCAAAATGTTGATTTGAATTTTAATAATATCGATGAATACAAATATGAGGATGAGGAACCTAAAATAGTAAAAACTAAGAAATTTGCAATAAAGCCAATGTCAACGGAAGAAGCTATTTTACAAATGGAACTTTTAGGTCATGATTTCTTTGTATTCACTAATAGTCATACATCAATGGCAAATGTTTTATATAAAAGAAAAGATGGTAACTATGGTTTAATAGAACAAGAATTTTAATTAATATAAATATAAAATGATGCGATTTTTCGCATCATTTTTTTGATGAAAAATATTAACTTTAAATACATTTCAAAGAGTGTAAATATCAGTGATTTAAAAGAACTTTTAAAGCTACTAATATCTGTGCTTAAGTTGAATGAATAAAAAATAAGTGGTATAATTTTAAAGTGAAATTTTATACTTATTTTTTAAACAAAGGTGAGATTGAGAAACAATATAATGCGTAAATTTAGAAAGAAAAATTCCAATAATATATAAAAAGCTAGTGGTAAATATTTAATTACCTACAGGTACAAAATTTAATGGATGAAAGAGTGAGGAAAAGGTATGAAACTTTTTAATAAAATTTTTGGATCTTATAGTGAGAGGGAAATAAAACGTATAATGCCAATCGTGAAAAAAATAAATGATTTAGAACCATCGATTTCAGCATTATCAGATGAAGAATTAAGACATAAGACTGAAGAATTTAAAATGAGATTAAAAGACGGAGAAACATTAGACGACTTACTACCAGAAGCTGGAGCAGTTGTAAGAGAAGCGTCTAAAAGAGTTCTTGGACTTAGACATTATGATGTTCAATTAGTAGGTGGAATTGTACTTCATCAAGGTAGAATTTCAGAGATGAGAACAGGAGAAGGTAAGACATTAGTAGCTACATTACCATCTTATTTAAATGCCTTAACAGGAAAAGGAGTACATGTAATTACAGTTAATGATTACCTAGCAAAAAGAGATAGAGATGAAATGGGTAAAGTTCATGAATTTTTAGGATTAACAGTAGGTGTTATAATACATGGCCAAAGTCAGACTGAAAAACAAGAACAATATGGCGCAGATATAACTTATGGTACAAATAATGAATTTGGATTTGATTATTTAAGAGATAACATGGTTATATATAAAGAAGAAAAAGTTCAAAGAGGACTAAACTATGTTATAGTGGATGAGGTTGACTCAATATTAATAGATGAGGCTAGAACACCACTTATTATCTCCGGTGAAGGTGAGAAATCTACTGAATTTTATAAAGTTGCAGACTTCTTTGTAAAGTCATTAAAAGAAGAAGAAGATTATGAAAGAGATGAAAAAGCTAACTCTGTTATTTTAACTGATGAAGGTGTGGAAAAAGCAGAGAAGTACTTCCATTTAGAAAACTATGCAGATCAAGATAATATGGCAATTCAACATCATGTTGTTCAAGCGTTAAAAGCTAACTATATGATGAAAAATGAAAAAGACTATATAGTTAAAGATGGAGAAGTTGTAATAGTTGACAGCTTTACAGGAAGACTTATGGAAGGTAGAAGATATAGTGATGGTCTTCACCAAGCTATAGAAGCTAAAGAAGGAGTAAAAGTAGAAAAAGAATCAAAAACTTTAGCTACAATAACATTCCAAAACTACTTTAGAATGTATAAAAAATTAGCTGGTATGACAGGTACTGCCTTAACAGAAGAAGGCGAATTTAGAGAGATTTATGGTTTAGACGTTATAGTAATACCAACAAATAAACCAATTAAAAGAGTAGATAGACCAGATTCAGTTTATAAAACTGTCCTTGGAAAATATAAAGCAATAGTAGAAGATATATCAGAAACTAACAAAAAAGGTCAGCCTGTGCTTGTTGGTACTGTAAGTATCGAAAACTCAGAAATATTATCACATATGCTTAAGAAAAAAGGTGTAAAACACCAAGTGTTAAATGCTAAGTATCATGAAAAAGAAGCAGAAATAGTTGCTCAAGCAGGTCAAAGTGGCATGGTTACAATAGCAACAAATATGGCTGGTCGTGGTACTGATATAAAATTAGGTGAAGGTGTAATAGAACTTGGTGGATTAAAGATAATTGGTACTGAAAGACATGAATCTAGACGTATAGATAACCAATTAAGAGGTCGTGCTGGTCGTCAAGGTGACCCAGGTGAATCAAGATTCTATATCTCATTAGAAGATGATTTAATGAGAATATTTGGATCAGAAAGATTAGCATCAGTAGTTGAGAAATTAGGATTAACAGATGAGGATGCAATAGAAAGTAAAATGGTTAGTAATGCAATAGAAAGTGCTCAAAAGAAAGTTGAAGGAAATAACTTTGATATAAGAAAAAATGTTGTTAAATATGACGATGTTATGAACAAACAAAGAGAAATTATATACTCTCAAAGAGAGCGTGTTTTAACAGGTGAAGATTTAAAAGAGCAAATACAATCTATGATTGAGGATGTAATAACTCAAGCTGTAAATTCTCATATAAGTGGAGTAGAAGATACTTTTGATGAGGAACTTAAAACTCTTATAAGCTATATGGAAGAACTGTTTGTTGAAAAAGGACAATTTACTTTTGAACAATTAGAAAAAGAATCTAATGATGAAATAATTAAAGCTTATTTAGAGTATGCAACTAAAATATATACAGAGAAAGAAGAAACTTTTGGCAATGAGCAAATGAGAGAGATAGAAAGAGTTATTCTTTTAAAAGTTGTTGACTCTAAATGGATGGATCATATAGATAATATGGAACATCTAAAACAAGGTATAGGTTTAAGAGCGTATAAACAACAGGATCCAGCACAAGCGTATCAAATGGAAGGTAGTGATATGTTTGATGAAATGATCGAAGTTATAAAAGTAGAAACTGTTAAATATCTATTCCATGTAAGAATTGAAAAAGCTCCAGAAAGAGAAAAGGTGGCTAAAGAAACAGCAACAAATGCTGATGAATCATTAGCAAAACAACCTGTAAGAAAAAAAGTAGAACCTCAAAGAAATGATCCATGTCCATGTGGATCAGGAGCAAAATATAAAAATTGCTGTGGTAGAGGAAAATAAAACAATATAATTTTAAAATTAAGGCATGGTAAGAGAAAATAATGAATCAGAAATAGATTTTAAGTTGTTCTTTTAACATGCCTTAGGCATATGAAAAAATAAGAGATGAAAAATGTTAGAAATATAGGGAAACAAGCTCCAACTTAAATTTATACATCAACTATTAACTATTCACTCTTAACTCTTAACTAAAATAATCTGTTATTTATTAATAAAATATTAATTTGAGTTTTATTATTTGATATAAGTTTAAAATTTAATTTGGAACCCTATATTTAATTATGCGTTATACTAAAAAATTGATGAAAGAAGTGAAAAAGTTGTTATTATATTTAGAAGAAATATCAAATGAAATAAATATCTTAAAAAAAGATTTACAAGAATTGAGTGTTTCACTTTGACCTTGCTAATTTAAAATTAAAACTTAGTGAATTAGAGATGAAAATGCAGGAGTCAACATTTTGGGATGATGTAAATAAGGCTCAAGAAATTACTCAACAATCTAAAAATATAAATGATAAAATAGAAAAATTCAAATCGCTTAATTTAAGGGTAGAGGATTTAGAAATTTTAACAGAACTGAGTTTAGAGGAAGAAAATGATGAATCTTATAAAGAAATAAAAAAAGAATTAAAAGAGCTTCGAGTTATAATTGATGATTTGAAAATAGAAACTCTTTTAAGTGGAGAGTATGATAGAAATAATGCTATAGTAACCCTTCATACTGGTGCAGGAGGAAATGATGCACAAGACTGGACTGAAATGCTTTATAGGATGTATACAAGGTATTGTGAGGGTAAAGGCTTTAAATTAGAAGTAATGGATTATATACCAGCAGATGAAGCAGGCATAAAAGGTGTAACATTAAAAGTAACTGGTGAATATGCTTATGGTTATTTAAAAGCAGAAAAAGGGGTTCATAGATTAGTAAGAATATCTCCTTTTAATGCAAATGGTAAAAGGCAAACATCTTTTGCTGGTTGTGAAGTATTACCAGAACTTACAGAAAGTCAAGATATAGATATAAAATCTGATGATTTGAAAATTGATACATTTAGGGCTAGTGGTGCTGGTGGTCAGCATGTAAATAAAACAGAATCGGCTATAAGAATAACTCATATACCAACTGGCATTGTTGTTCAATGTCAAAGCGAGAGAAGTCAGCATACAAATAAAGACTACGCTCTTAAAATGTTAAAATCAAAATTAGTTAATTTAAAAGAACAGGCACATAAAGAAAAAATAGAAGATTTAGCTGGTGAAATAAAAGATAATGGTTGGGGTAGCCAGATAAGATCCTATGTATTTCATCCATATAGTCTAGTTAAAGACCATAGAACAGGAACGGAAACTGCAAATGTAGATTCTGTTATGGATGGTAATATAGAGCAATTTATTACAGAGTATTTAAAAACTTTATAAGATAAACCATAAAAAGGATTATTGCAAAACTAACTTATAAAAGTTAATTGAGCAGTAGTCCTTATTTATTATAGGTAAAAATAATATATATTTAATACAAGTACAATTATTCCGGGGATTTGAATAATTATGAATGCTATATTGATAATTTTGCATAAAGCAACTTTTTTTAAATCTTCATTGTTTAATTTAATTGTTTTCTTTAATTTATTTGTTGTTGATAGACCTAATATATTAATAATAAGTAATATAGCATAGAGTATAGTTATTAAAGCATCTTTTTTGGGACTATCTAAGGTAAAAGTTGATATAAATGCTACTATTGAGAAAAGAATAACTGAAACTATTGGAAAGAGTACTAGTTTTTTCATAAAGCTCTCCTTAAAATTAAGTTTTATTTTTATATATTATAATAAATATATAGTAGAACTTAAAAAATAAAAAGGTTATGTAGAAAAAATAAATTATATTAATTTAGTATAAATTTAAATATAAAAATAATGGTGACTTTTAAAAATCACCATTGTTTTTATTTGGACACATGTTTATATTCCCAAAATAAAAGAAGTAAGAAGGTAGTAGAAGTACACAAAGATGATATGAAGATTATAGTATTATATTTAATAAAAGGATTACTAAAGTAATTACCACAAAGTTCTTTTGAAATAACAGAAAAGGCTCTGTCAATAGCTTTTTTATTAATAAACTCTACTTTATCATTTGGTGTATGAATCCTAGATAAATCATTATCTATAAGTGTTACTGCACTAATGTCATTTTTTCTAAAAATCATATGATCACTAGAATCTTCAAAGATATAATTGAAATACACATTTTTATCTTCAAGAATTTGAGACAAATCATGGATTAAGGAAGTGTCCTTAGTGTCTTCCTTTCCACCCATTACACATAAAGGGATACCATCAAAACTTCCAATCATATCAAAATTATATACAGTACTATTCTTTAATTGATTTTTATTGTTATTAAAAAAATAAGTGGAACCTACACATCCAAACTCTTCTCCATTAAAAGCTGCGAAAATAATATCTCTAGAAGGTGTTCCTAAAGATTTTATGTAATGGGCAAGCTCCAATACAAAAGAAGAACCAGAAGCATTGTCTAAAGCTCCATAATATACATTTCCAATAGAATCTGTTCCAACATGGTCAAAATGACAAGAAATTACTATAGGATCTATAGAAGAATTTTTCCCTTTAATATAACCAAGAACATTATTTACAGTGGTATCTGAATTAGAAAATGGAATTTTAGCGTTAACAATACTACCATTCTCAATAGATGTAATTAATTTGTTTAAACCGTCTTTAGTCATATAAATGGATAGACCATAATTGAAATTACTAAAAAAAGAACTTCTAAAAGAAAAGGATTCATCATTTATAGCATAAAAGAGAACATAATCCTCTTTATGTTTAACAAGTAAATAGGAATCAGTCTTTTGAGCTACATCTGATGATGAAAAGGTAATATCATTTATTCTAAAATTAGTTCCATCATCTTTATAATCTACACCATAGTTAAAACTTTCTATTATATTTTTGCTATTAGAATCTATAATGTTTAGTTCAGGATTAAAATTTAATTTTTTAGGATATTGAATAGAAAAACTTTCAGTATAAGATTCTTTATAAGGTAGTAGACCTAAATCTTTAAAATTATCTAGTATATAAGTTTCTGCTAATTTATTTTCTGTAGTTCCACAAAGTCGTCCTTTTAATGTATCACTTGCAAGATAATTTATATGCTCTACAACTCGGTTAGAGGAAAAATTATTTATTTTAAAATAAAATGTAATTGACAATACTGTTATAAATATTGATATAACAGTCAAACTTATAAGTAATATGTTTTTTTTGTTTTTAAAAATCATTGGCATAACAATCTCCTTAAAAATATAAAATTATTTAATTTGCAAAGGATTTTATGGTAGAATTACTATGGAAACTTAAGGAAAATAATTTCATAATAAAATAATATGCATTAAAAATGTAAATATGATATGGAATAACAAGTTGAAAAGTTAAATTAAACATAAAATTTAATTTGTAGTCAACTTGGAACACTATATTTATAGGAGGATAAAATGGAAAATATAAAAAATAGATTAATGAAAGAATTTGCACTTTCAAATGAACAAGTAAACAATGTAATTGAAATGCTAGATGAAGGAAATACAGTGCCTTTTATAGCTAGGTATAGAAAAGAAAGAACTGGTGGAATTGACGATATAGTTTTAAGAGATTTTTCTGAGAGATTAACTTATCTTAGAAACCTTGAAGATAGAAAAATAGATGTTATAAGACTTATAGAAGAACAAGGAAAACTTACAGAAGAAATTAAGATATCTCTTGAAAAAGCTACAACATTAACAGAGATAGAAGATATATATAGACCTTATAAACCTAAAAAAAGAACAAGAGCAACAATAGCGGTAGAGAAAGGATTAACACCACTAGCAGAAGTAATATTTGATGGAAGTTTCAATAGTGATATAAATGAATATGCATCACAGTTCTTAAATGAAGAAAAAGGAGTAAAATCCATTGATGAAGCATTTCAAGGTGCAATGGATATTATAAGTGAAAAAATATCTGATATGGCAGAATACAGAAAGTATATAAGAACATTAATTTTTAAAGAAGGATATATAGAAACTAAAGGTGATTCAAAAGAGCCTACGCCATACGAAATGTATTATGATTATAAGGAAGAGGTTAAGAAAATACCATCTCATAGGATTTTAGCTATAAATAGAGGTGAAAAAGAAAAAATTCTTTCAGTTAAAATCACTTGTGAGGTAGATAAAATAATTGCCTACTTAAAAAATAAAACATTAAAAGGAAATGGTAGAACAGATTCATATATAGAAAAATCTGTAGAAGATAGTTTAAAAAGATTAATTTATCCATCAATAGAAAGAGAAATAAGAGGAGATTTAACAGATAAAGGAGAAGTAGGTGCTATTGACATATTTAAAGCAAACCTAAAGGCATTATTAATGATATCACCTATAAAAGGTAAAACTGTAATGGGATTTGATCCAGGGTTCAGGACTGGTTGCAAAATTGCTATATTAGATGAAACAGGAAAGTTTTTAGAAAACACAGCAGTTTTTGCTACAGCAGGTAGCAAAGAAAAGGTTAAAGAATCTATAAACACATTAAAGGACTTATGCATAAAACATGATGTAGATGTTATTTCTTTAGGTAATGGAACAGCTAGTAGAGAATCAGAAGAAGTTTTAGCTGAAGTGATAAAGGCTGTTAAATCAGAAATAGGAAAAGATATATATTATGTTGTAGTTTCAGAAGCAGGAGCATCAGTTTATTCGGCATCAAAACTTGCAACAGAAGAATATCCAGAGTTAGATGTAACTGTTAGAGGTGCTATATCTATAGGACGAAGATTGCAAGACCCTTTAGCTGAACTTGTTAAAATAGACCCTAAATCAATAGGGGTAGGTCAATATCAACATGATGTTACTCCTAAAAAGTTGGATGAGTCATTAAAAGGAGTAGTAGAAGACTGTGTAAATAATGTAGGGGTAGATTTAAATGTAGCTACACCATCATTATTATCATATATATCAGGGGTTAATGGAACTATAGCTAAGAATATAGTTTCATATAGAGAGGAAAATGGTAAGTTTACAACTAGAAAGGAACTCTTAAAAGTAAAAAGATTAGGAGCTAAAGCTTTTGAACAATGTGCAGGATTTTTAAGAGTTATGGAAAGCAGTGAGCCATTAGACAATACTTCAGTTCACCCTGAAAGTTATAATGCATGTAAAAAACTTCTAGACATATTAAATTACTCTAAGGAAGATATAAAAAAAGGTAATTTATTAGATATAGACTCTAAAGTAAAAGATTTATGTGAAGTTAAATTAGCAGAGGAAATAGGAGTTGGAGTTCCAACATTACAAGATATAATAAAAGAAATAAAAAAACCAGGAAGAGATCCAAGAGAAGAACTACCAAAACCTATATTTAAAAGTGGTGTAGTAGAAATGAGAGATTTAAAACCAGGAATGCTTTTAATGGGAACAGTTAGGAATGTATCAGATTTTGGTGCTTTTGTAGATATAGGGGTTCATCAAGATGGATTAGTGCATATAAGTCAATTAAGTGATAAGTTTGTAAAACATCCATTAGATGTTGTAAAAGTAGGGGATATTGTAGAAGTTAGTATTTTGGAAGTAGATGAGAAAAGAAAAAGGATTTCACTTTCTATGAAAAAAAGCTAATTTCAAATTTAAAGATAGGCATATAAATATGTCTATTTTTATTTTATATGTAAAGACTTTTAATTGATGAAGATATAAATTAAAAATTTAATTTATATCTTTAAATATAGGGTTCCAAGTTTACTTTTAAAATTATCCATTCCAAAACTTGGATACCCCAAATAGTGAGACATGCTCAGAATCACTTAAAATTCAACACTGTATCTTGTGTGAAAATATTTTAAATTTATTCATCAAATTTTTGTTATCAGTTGAGAAAAATAAGTGCAAATATATTTAGTTAAGAATTATGAATTATGAATTTAGGATGAAAGTGGCAACCACTTTCTAAAAATGATTTTAAAAAATCTATCAATATAATTTGCTTTGCAAATTTATAAAAAGGTACGTTGAGAATTACTAGGAACGAAGTGAGTAGCAATAACCACAACTGTTCACTATTCACTCTTAACTTTTAACTA
>NZ_LFRG01000034.1:0-45886 GCF_001573875.1 Clostridium sp. ATCC 25772 | reverse complement strand
AAAAATAAACTTTTTTCGTTAGCTTATGCTAAAAATTACCTAGTATAATTTTAATTCTGAACTTGGAACCCTATAGTTATTCCAAAGTTGTAAGTTACAAATAACTTAAAGTTTTTAATGTATATTAAAAAAATTTAATTTAAACCGTTATAGTTACATTTAAAAATAGATATTTATGGTAAAATTAATTTATTGGAATATTTAGAAAAAAGGGGGAGCAAAGATGAATGAAAAAGAACTTTTAAAAAAGTTATGTGAAAGTCATGGTCCTAGTGGAAGAGAGCATTGGTTATTTGATACTATAAAATGTGCTTTTGAAAATTATGGAGAAGTTACAAAAGATAATCTTAATAATGTAATTATAAAGAAAAAAGGTAAGGGCAAAGGAAAGATAATGTTAATGGCCCACGCTGATGAAATATTTATGGTTGTAACTAAAATAGATAAAAATGGATTTTTGCAATTTGAAGAAAATGGATTTGATCCTAAGGTTTTAGTCTCTCAAGAAGTTATCATACATGGTAAAGAAAAAATCTTAGGAATCATAGGAGTGAAACCACCACATCTATTTAATGATGAAGATAGAAAAAAAGCAATTAAAGTAGAAGATTTAAGAATAGATACAGGATATAGTGAAGAATTATTAAGAGAAAAAATAAGTGTAGGAGATTTTGTAACTATAAAAAGAAATTTTATAGAACTTTTAAATGATAATGTTTCTGGGAAAGCATTAGATGATAGAGCATGTATTGGAATACTTTATTGTTGTGCAAAGGAACTTGAAAATATAAATCATGACCTAGATGTGTATTTTGTATGTTCATCACAAGAAGAAGTAGGGCATAGAGGTGCCAAAACAGCTACTTATGGAATAAAACCAGATATAGGAATAGCTATTGATGTTGGGTTTGATAATAGTTTTTTAGGAGATGAAGATTCTAATACAGCTTTAGGAGATGGGCCAATGATATCTGTAGGACCTAATATTCACCCGAAACTTAGGAGATATACTATTGATATAGCTAAAGAATATAACATACCTTATGGGGTAGAAGTATGTCCTGGAGCTACAGGTACAGATGCTTGGGATATACAAATTTCAGCAGATGGAGTACCAACGTTACTGTTTTCATTGGCACAGAGATACATGCATACTTCAGTTGAGGTGGTAAATATAAATGATATTAAGAATGCAGGAAGGTTATTAGCTAAAGTTATAGAAAAAACAAAATATGAAGATTTGGAGGGGATTTTATGTTTCTAGCAAAGGAGCTTGAAAAAGGAGGTTTATTAGATAAGCTAACTTCTGCTCATGGGCCTACAGGTTATGAAGGTGAAGTAAGAAATATAATAAAGAAAGAAATAGAAAATTATGTAGATGATGTAAAAGTCGATAAAATGGGAAATATAGTTGCTCATAAAAAAGGTAATGGTCCTAAAATTATGATTGCAGCACATATGGACGAAGTTGGATTTATAATTACAGGATATAATAAGGATGGTACTTTAAAGTTTAGAGGCTTAGGTGGGGTAAATCAGTTAGCTATCCCATCCAAACCAGTTTTAATAGGTGAAAAAAAATTAAAAGGTGTTATAGGGGCGAAAGCTATACATCTACAAAATGCTGAAGAGAGAAAAAAGCCATTTAACTATTCAAATTGTTGTATAGATATAGGGGCAAAATCAAAAGATGAAGCAATGCAGAAAGTTGAATATGGAGAATATGCAGTCTTTGATACAGAATATGATAGCTTTGGAGAAAATCTTATAAAAGGTAAAGCTTTTGACGATAGGATAGGATGTCTAGTAATTATGGAAATATTAAAAGAAAAATATAATTGTGATTTATATGGGGTTTTTAATGTACAAGAGGAAGTAGGATCTAGAGGCGCAAATATATCTGCATTTAATGTGCAACCAGATTTGGCTATTGTTCTAGAAGGAACTATATGTGCAGATATGCCCAACATACCAGATAATAAAAAAGCAACTGAAGTTAATAAGGGACCTGCAATTTCAATAATGGACAAAAAAAGTATTTTTAGCAATGATATGGTAGATGAAATAATTAAGTGCTGTGATGAAAATAAAATTCCATATCAAAGAAGAGCTTCAATAGCAGGTGGAAATGATGCAGGTGTAATTCACACAGTGGGAAATGGAACTTCAAAAATAGCTGCAATTTCCGTACCTTGTAGATATATTCACTCTTCAATATCAGTTGCATCACAGAAGGACTATTTAAATACAGTAAAATTGTTAAATTACTATTTAAAGAAGTTTTAATATATACTGATTTACATTTAAATATTAAAGGTTTAATTCGATATAATAAAAATATATGAAATGGAGTGTATTGGTATGGATATATTATTAAATAAATTGGTAAAAGCTTTTGGAACTAGTGGACATGAAAAAAATATTAGGTTAGCAATAATAGAAGAATTAGAAAAATTACCAGTAAAATATGAAGTAGATAAAATGGATAATGTAATAGTTACCATTGGTAAAAAAAATAGTGATAAGGATATGATGATAGTTTCTCATATGGATTCAGTAGGTCTTATAGTAAATTTTATAGATGAAAAAGGACATTTATCAGTAGATCAAATAGGTAACTTTGAAGTAAAGGATTTTGTGAATAATTTAGTAGTTTTTGAAAATGGAACAGTTGGTAGAGTTTGCTGTAAAAAAGATGAGATTAAAATAGAAGATATTTATATAGATTTATTTGTAGATGAGAAAGAAGAAGCTTTGAAAAAAGTAAAAGAAGGTGATGTTGCTGTGTTATATGGTAACATAACTGAAATAGAAGATAATATAATAGGATATAATTTAAATAATAAAATAGGATGCTATTCTATGATAAAAGCGTTACAATATATATGTAAACATAACTTAGAGTTAAATAGTTTGGAGAAAAAAGTGCATTTTGTATTTTCTACTCAAAAGCAATTAGGGGGAAGAGGTGCAAGAGCAGCAGCATTTAAACTAGAACCAAATTATTGTTTAGCAATTGATAGTGAAAACACATCAGATAACTTTAAAATTGGACAAGGCATTGGTATACATGTAGTTGATAAGAATTTAATAGTTCATCATGAAATGAAAGAACTATTAGAAAATGTTTGCAAAGATGATGAAATTAAAAGTCAGTATGTTTTTAGTAAAGTAGGGACAGATGGTGGTATGATACACAAGGAATTATGTGGAATTAAAACAGGTGCAATATCATTACCTGTAAATTATAAAAATACACTTAATGAAATAATAAGTGTTAATGATATTGAACTTTTAACAAAAGTTATAATAAAAACTATAACAATCCACAACTAAAATTAATTTAAAGTTAGATTATAATTAAAAAATATGGTTAAGGTATGAAATGCAAAATTATTATTAAATAATTTGTTTTTCCACCTTAACTTTTAATTGCGGAATAAATTTTAAATTTATTTTAATACATAAAAACTTATTAAGAAAGGAACATAAGAAATGAGATTAAAAAAAATAGTTATAGCTATGGCTATAGTAGGAAGCATTTTATTAATTGGATGCGGAAATTCATCAAATAAAATATCCACTGTAGATACAAAGGAAAAAAAGGTAGTTAAGGTAGTTGTACCAGATGGATTACCTTCAATTACTATGGCAAAAATAATGAAAGAAAATCCTAACTTTGATGAAACTGTTGATGTAGAGTATTCAATAGAAAAAGGAACAGATGGATTGACATCTAAAGTTTTATCAGGAGAGGCGGATGTTGCTATTGTACCATCAAACTTAGCAGCACAGGCATATAATAAGGGATTGGGATATAAACTTGCTGCAACAGGTGGATTTGGATCTTTTTCTTTAATTGGAAATGAAGATATAAAAACTGTTGAAGATTTAAAAGGTAAAACTGTAACTACTATAGGAAAAGGGATGACACCAGATATAGTTTTAAAAGCTATATTAAAGGAAAAAGGTATAGATGCAGAAAATGATATAACTTTAAATTATTTAGGTGGAGCAACAGAATTAGCACCTACATTCTTAAGTGGAAAATGTGAAGTAGCTCAAATACCAGAACCAATGTTAACAAAAGTTTTATCTCAAAAGACAACTTCTAATATAATTATAGATTTAAATGAAGAGTGGAAAACAACTTTTAAAACAGACAATGGTTATCCGCAAAGCAGCTTAATAGTTAAAGAAAATCTCATAAATGATAAAGGTGACTTTGTTAATAAATTTATAAAGGGATATAAAGAAAGTATAGAATTTGCAAATAATAACACTGATACATTAGGAAACTACTGTGAGGAACTTGGAATATCAGTAGATAAAACTATTCTAAAAGATGCTATACAAAGATCAAATTTAAGATTTGTAGAAGCTAAAGATTCTAAAAAAGATTATGAAAAATATTATGAAATACTAATGGAATCTAACAGTAAAGTTATTGGCGGTAAAATTCCAGATGAAAAAATATATTATGAAGAATAAAAAATTAGTAGCATTAGGAGCAATGTTTTTCCTAATGCTATGGTTTTTATTATATAAAGTTATAGATAATAAATTATTGTTGCCTTCACCATTTGAAGTATTTATAGAAGTAAAGTATATAATTACAGAGAAAACTTTTATACATGTAATTTTAGGAACTCTAAAAAGGTCATTTTGGTCATTTTTTATAGCATTAAGTTTTGCTATTGTTTTATCTATTTTTTCAATTTTAAACCAAGTTATATATAATTTTTTAATACCTTTGATAGAGCTTTTTAAAGCTATACCTACAATGACAATAGTGATTTTAGCATTGGTATGGTTAAACAATGACAAGGCTCCAATTCTTATGGGTGCTTTAGCAGTTTTCCCAATACTATATGAAGGACTATTAAAAAATATTATTAGTACTGATAAAAAGATAATACATATGTTAGATGTGTATAATGTACAAAAGATAGATGTTGTTAGGTATGTATACATACCTAAAATTTTTGAAGGGTTAGGTAAGATATTTTCATCGACTTTAGGATTAACTTTTAAAATCGTTGTAGGTGGAGAAATTTTAGCAGCCCCAAATAACTCAATAGGTAGTGAAATACAGTTGCAAAAGGTGTATTTAAATACAACCGGTGTCTTTGCATGGATAGTAATTATTGTAATTTTAACAATAATAGTGGACTGTATAATAAGCTCATTTAGAAAATTTAGAGGTAAGAAATCATGGATGAAATTTTAGTTGAAAAGATTAATAAAAGTTTTGGAGAGTTGAAAATTTTAAAAGATATATCAATGAAGTGTGAAAAAGAAAAAGTTACTTGTATATTAGGCCCATCAGGATGTGGAAAAAGTACTTTGTTAAATATAATAACTAAAAATATAAAGGATTATGAAGGCGATGTAAGTGGATATAAAAAAGATGATGTTTCCTTTGTTTTTCAAGAAGATAGGCTATTAGAATGGTTAAATATATATGATAATTTAAAACTAGTATTTAAATCAAAATATAAAGGCATAGAATTAAAAAATAAAATTTTGGAATCATTGAATAGTGTAGGAATGGAAAAATATAAAGAATTTTATCCTAAAGAGTTAAGTGGAGGAATGAGACAAAGAATTAGTATAATACGAGCTTTCTTTTATGGAGGAGGGCTTTTAATTATGGATGAACCATTTAAATCTTTAGATATAAAAAATAAAAGAGTCTTAATAGAGGATTTTAAAACTTTAAGAAATAAAAATAAAAATACAGTTATATTTGTAACTCATGATATAGAAGAAGCTATTGAATTATCTGACAAAATATATGTACTTTCAGATAAACCAACAAAAGTTAAAAAAGAATTTATAAATGTAAATATTAATATTTATAATGAATTAAAAGATATATTAATAAATTAAAAATCATTTTAAGTAAGTGTATAAAAATTAACTCGTTAACTTATAATATTTATAAGAATTAGTGGTTAGTTGAGAATATATGAATTACCATTAATCATTAATAAAAGACTTAGAAAATATTATAGGAGGGATTTTTATGACTAAATTAAGTTGTTCAGCTTCAAATTGTGCAAACAATAATAAAAAATATTGCTGTATAAGTTCAATAGATGTTACAGGAAATAGTGCAGTAAATTCAGAGGAAACTTGTTGTAGTAGTTTTAGAGAAAAAAATGATACATTTACTAACTGTACTACAGAGCCTAATCCAAGTGTCAATATAGCATGTAAAGCTGAAAATTGTATCCACAATAGTGATAAAAAATGTTATGCTGAAAGTATACATATAGCAGGACAATCTGCATATAATGATGTAGAAACTGAATGCTCAACTTTTAGTTGCGGATATTAATTAAAATAGAATAGTGAGAAGTTGTAAACAAATTGATAATTTAAGTTCTTTTAATATATATAATTTAGGTAATATATTTACAATTATAGAATACAAATATATAATATTTATATAACTTAAAAATATGTTATCTTTGTATGTATATATTATATAATTAAAAAATAATATTTATAGAAGTATAGTTATATTTGGTTTTATGCAAACAACACTCTCTTAATAGAGAGTGTTTTTTTAGTTTAATTTAATACTATATTATAAATTTAACTATTATTTAGCAGAATAATAACATCTCTTAGGAGATTCTATTTTCTCATCTGTTTTCAATTTTTTTATTGCTTTATCTATATCTTTTTTATCTACATTTAGTTTTTCTGCAATTTCTCCAGCCTTCATAGCGCCGTTTTCCTTTAATGTTTCTAAAATTTTATCTAAAATATCCATTCTAATACCTCCAAACAATAATGATTATTATATAATACGAATTATAACATAAATAAATAATAATACAATAGCCAATATAGACAAATTTAAGAAATAGGATGTAATATAAGTGTATAGAGTTCCAGATTAAATTTTAAACTTATAAATTTATCAAATGATAAAATTTAAGATTAACATCATACTAATAGTTGACAGCTTATTTTAGTTAAGAGTTGTGAGACTTTACTAAACTTTTAACTAACTATAGTTATATTGATTTTTTCTTAATTGATAACAAAAAATTGATGTATAACTTTAAATAGAAGCTTGTTTGTCTATAAAAGTATTAGATTCTAGTTTTAAGGGGGATAGTTATGGAAGGAAAGATACAGATAGAAGATAAAAAATGTGTTTTATGTGGAAAATGTGCAGCTGTATGTAATGTAAATGCAATCACAAGAGAAGGAAAGAGAATGATTTATGATGAAGAGAAGTGCGTAAGCTGTGGTAGATGCGTAAAAGCGTGTGGTTTCTTAGCTATAAGCTATTGTTAAATAAAAAAGCAAAAGGGGGATACCCCTTTTGCTTTTTAGCCTTTAGACATATCATAGTTACCTTTACTATTAAACTCTTTTTCAAAAGCTTCATCTGCGTAAGGTTTAAAGTTAGCAGCTAATTTATCAATTTTATCAATAAACTCTTTATCCTTAATCATAATTTCGGCACTAGGATGCGTAGGCTTTGCTCCAGTAAATTTTACTATTTCTCTTATCTGAGCTGGATTGTCTACCATAGGACAAGGAAGTAGTAAGTTTTTATTGTAAGGATGTCTTTTTCTAAGTTCCTTAAAGTAATCACATTTTAATGCTTCAAGCAAAGGTTTGTTTTTTACATTTTCTGTTGCAAAGTGAGAGAATATACATGGTTCAAGATCCTCTTTAGAATTAATATGACAATAATATTTTCCAGCTATGCAACCACCAACATAAGGTGCATCATTAAAAAAGTCTATAGGGAAAAGTTTCATTTCTTTTCTTATTTCACGAGTTCTTTTTCCTAGTGTCAGTCTCTCAGTTGGAGAAAGCATATAGTTAATATCTTGAACAGGATTATCACCTACAGGCATAAACATAAAATACCAAAGCATTCTAGCACCTTTTTCATATAACATATCAATAAATTGGTTTGAAATAACTGTATTAATGTTATTATTTCCAGTAGCTACTGAAGCTCCAAAAGGAACACCTTTTTCATTTAATAAGTCCATTCCTTTCATAACAGAGTTAAAAATGCCATCACCGCGTCTTGTATCCGTTTCTTTTTTAAATCCTTCCACAGAAAGCATAGGCATGACATTACCTAAAGATTGAAGTTTATCTACTAAAGGCTCATCGAATAACGTACCATTAGTAAAAGGCATAAAGTATATGTCATTATATTTTTTATAAATATCTAACATGTATTCATTGAAAAAAGGTTCTCCACCTAAAACTATAATATAATAAATTCCTAAATCGCGTGCTTCCTTAACTAGTCTGTCTACTTCCTCATACGGAATATCATCTTTTTTACAGTAATTTGCGGCATAACAACCAGTACAATGAAGATTACATCTCATGGATGGACTTATAAGTAAGGTAAATGGAATTTTTATATCATTATCTGTTCCTATTTTTTCTCTTTTGCTAACCCCATACCATAGAGCATTTCCAAGCATATTTTTAAAGAATTTTTTCAAACAATTTTTATCTGTATTTTTTAATATATTTTTGACGTATTCTTGGATATTTGGAGAATTCGAATATTGAACATAAACATCTTCTACTATTTTGAGGCTATACTCATCTTTAATTGATTTTCTAAGTAGTGAAAATATTCTTTCAACATTAGATTCTGGATTTTTATCTAAAAGTTCTAATACTGTAGAAATTATTCTTTCTTTTGTTTTTTTTTCGAAATTATCTTTAAAATTCATAACTATACCCCCTATGAATAAAAAAGTGAATAAATATGTTTAATTTAAGAATATAACTAATAATATGCAACACACATATAAAAAATTAGTATTTTAGGAACACAAAATAAAAAATATTTTTTGTAATCCTATGACTAGGTTCTATATGTAATTAATTTAAGGTTAAATTATAGAGACTTATTGATAATTACGAAAAATATATTAAGTTGGCTAATTTAATTTTCATAATATATTATTTTATAAAAAATATATTAAATAATTTACATATATATTACTGAGAAATTAAAATTTAATATTAAATAAAATTTTTTTACATTTATATGGGATTCTAACCTAGAATTTAAATTTATACTTTAATTAAATAAAAAACTATTATCTTTATATTATACTACAAATATAGTAGTTATAATGTTAATATAATAAATATAATTAAGTTTATTAAGCATATTTAATTTAATTATAGATTAAATTTTTTGTATAGGGCTTATATAAATTTTTTATAAACATAATTTTAATATTTATAAATTTTGGAGGGAAAATATGACTAATAATGAAACTTTAAAGGCTATAAAAAATAGAAGGAGCATAAGAAAATTTAAAGAAAATCAAATAACTAAAGAAGAATTAAATGCAATAATACAATCAGCGATATATGCACCTACAGGTCATAATGACCAACCATGGCATTTTACAGTAATACAAAATAAAGAGGTTTTAAATAAAATTAGTGAAGTAGCTAATGAGTCTATGAAAAATTCAGAAATAGGATGGATTTCAAAATTAGGATCTAAAAATAGACCTCTTTTTTATAATGCACCTACAGTAGTAATAGTTTCTGGTAAAGAGGGTGCATATTCACCACTTACAGACTGTAGTGCAGCTATACAAAATATGCTTATAGCAGCAGAAAGCTTAAATATAGGTTCATTATGGAATGGATTAGTTTCATACTTCTTTGAAAATAAAGAAGAAGCTAAAATTTTAAATTTAAAAGAAGGTTATAAACCATATTATGCGGTAGCACTAGGTTATAAGGATTGTGAACAACCAGTAGCACCAGAAAGAAATGAAGACGTATTTACTTATATATTATAGTAAATGTAAGTTTGACATAAAATTAAATAAGTTTTAGATAAAGTTAAGTTCTCTAATTTTGAATTAGAGAACTTAACTTTAATATAATAAATTATTATATTTATTATACAAATTGTATTTTTTATCAGTTTTTAAAGGGAAATTTTTTTGGTGATTTAAAACTAAATTCTTATCTATGTCTGCTACTAATAAAAGTTCGGAGTTCTCAATAGAAATAATTTCTTTTCCAAAAGGATCAATTATACAAGAAGAACCATTATAATTTAAGAAAGGGTCAGCTCCAGTTCTATTTATACCAGCTATATAACACTGATTTTCTATTGCACGAGCTCTAAGAAGTAATTTGAAATCATCAATTCTGTCTATGGGCCAATTAGAAGCTACCGTTATTAAATCAGCTTTTCTAGAGGCAATTTGAAATATTTCTGGAAATCTTAAATCATAACATATAAAGGTTGAAAAAGTAATATCTTTAATAGAGCTGAAAACTATAGATGAACCAGAAATAAAATATTTATCTTCATTAGAAAATGAAAATGGATGTATCTTAGTGTAATTAGAAATAATATTATTTTTATAAACTACTATATATTTATTTTTACCTAATAAAGTATTTTCATGAAAGCATTTTTTTATATAGCCAAAACCAATGGCTATATCATATTCATTTGATATTAATTTGATTTTATCTATAGTAAAGTCGTCATCTTCACCTAATTTTTCTACATTAAATGAGAAACCAGTAAAGGACATTTCAGGAAAAAGAATTAAATCAACATTTTTATTTTTTGCTTCTAATATGAATTTTTTAGCAATGTTAATATTATATATTTTATCTTCCCATTTAATATTTGTTTGAGCTAATGCTAATTTCATAATATATTTTCACCTCACAAAATACATATTTATAAAATTTTAAATAATTCACATAATTTTAATTAAATACATTTTTTACCAATGATTAAAATAATGTTATAATATTAATTATAAATATTATAGTCCACATATACTTTAAAAATTACATTGAAGATTATATATTAAAAATTTAAATTAAAGTATGTTATAGGGAAACAAGCTTCAATTTAAATTTATTCACTAACTTTAAAATATTTTTATATAAAATGTAGTGTTGAATTCTAAGTAATTCGGAGCATGTCTCACTATTTTAGGTATCCAAGTTTTGGAATGGATAATTTTAAAAGTCAACTTGGAACCCTATATAAGGAAACAAGCTTCAATTTAAATTTATTCATGAAATTTTTGTTATCAGTTGAGAAAAATAAGTACAAATATAGTTAGTTGAGAATTATGAATTATGAATTAAGAATTTAGGATGAAAGTGGGAAGCACTTTCTGAAAATGATTTAAAAAAATCTATCAATTATAATTTGCTTTGCAAATTTATAAAAAGATATGTTGAAAATTACTAGTAACGAAGTGATTAGTAATAACCATAACTGTTAACTATTCACTCTTAACTCTTAACTAAAATAATCTGTTAGTTATTAAAAAAAATATTAATTTGAGTTTTCTCATTTGATAAATGGATAATTTTAAAAGTCAACTTGGAACCCTATATTATAAAAATGTATGTAGATGATTAAATTTAAAAAATTTGTATAAATTTTAAAGATTTTAAGCATAGTAAATACTTGATAGTATTATTGAATACATACCAAATAAAAGGACGGTGAAAAAAGAATACATGTGTATAACGGATTATATATTAAAGATGGTTGTAAAATATAAGCAACATAATATATCTGCATTAGCATCACAACTTGCTTATGATATGTTATTATCATTTTTCCCATTTTTAATATTTTTACTTACATTATTAGGTCATAGTTCTTTAGAGCCAACGGAGGTTTTGATAGCATTAAAAACAGTTATGCCAAATGAAGCATATATGCTAGTGGAAAACACTGTAAGGAGTGTTTTGCAAACTAGAAATAGCGAATTGTTATCATTTTCATTAATATTTACATTGTACACAGCTTCAAGAGGTTTTAGAGCAATAATGTATGGTTTGAATAGAGCATATGAAACGAAAGAAAAAAGAAATTATATTAATATTATTTTAATGTCTATAGTATTTATGATTGGTCTTATAGGAGTTATTATGTTTGTTTTGGCATTTTTAGTATTTGGAGAGGCAATAAGTAATGGCTTAAAAAATTGGTTAGATTTAGAATGGGCACTATTTGATTATATTAATTTAATTAGGTACCCAGTGGCATTGTCGTCAATGATATTTGTTTTTGCTGCTATGTACCGTCTTATACCAGCAAGAAAGTTGAGTTGGGGTGAGGTAGTACCAGGAGCTGTATTTACAACGGTTGGATGGTTAGTGTCAAGTTATGTATTTTCTTTTTATGTAAATAATTTTAGTAATTATTCATCGGTATATGGAACAATAGGAGTTATAATAGTTTTAATGTTATGGCTATATATTACATCTATAATAATCTTATTAGGGGGAGAGTTAAATGCAATATTGCGCCATGAAAAAGAATTAAAGTGCGGATTCTATAGTGACAAGAATAAAAGAATAAAAAAAATTAAATATTATTAAATATTATAAGTAATATACAGAAGAGACTATCAAACTTATGTGCATTGATGTGCATTTCATAAGATTTGATAGTCTTTTTTTTATATTTAAATATAAAAAATAGATATTACTCATAAATATATAATATATGGGATTTAAAATATAGGGATTCAAATTAATGTTCTAAGCTATTATTGTTATAAAAATTAGAGATTTTTAAGGCAAATAAAAAGTATATATGGTTAATGGTTTCAATTAAAATAAAAAAATTGATGTATAAATTTAAATGAGAATTTGTTTCCCTATATAATATTTTAAATATTAAATTCTTATAGTGATGGTTTGAGGAGGAGTATATGTATCCATTGAAATTTTTCCCTATATATTTTAATAAAATTTGGGGTGGAAGAGATATTGAAAGTATAAAAAAAGATGCTCCAGAAGGTAACATTGGTGAGTCTTGGGAATTGTCCTGTCATCCTAATGGTGAAAGTATAATAAGCAATGGAAAATATAAAGGAATAAAATTAAAAGAACTAATAAAAGAAAATAAAAAAAATATAATAGGTAAAGATATATCAGAAGATAAATTTCCCATATTAATCAAATTTATTACTGCTAATGATAATCTTTCTATTCAAGTTCATCCAGATGATGTATATGCTGAAAATTTTGAAAATGACAATGGAAAGTCAGAAGCATGGTATATATTAAAAGTTAAAAATAATGGAAAAATAATTACAGGCTTAAATGATGTTGAAAAACATGATATTAAAGAAAAAATAGTTAATGGAAAATTAGAAAGTCACTTAAACTATACACAACCTAAGGAAAATGAGCTTTATTATATAGAGGCAGGTTTAATACATGGAATAGGTAAAGGAATAACCCTTCTTGAAATACAAGAAAGTAGTGACTTAACTTATAGGGTGTATGACTATAATAGAGGTAGAGAACTACACATAAATAAAGCTACTAAAGTAATAAATGAAAAATTAAAATGTGAAAAGATTATTCCTAAGAAAAAAATAATTAAAAATAATATTTGTTATGAATTTGGCGATTTTAAATCTTTTTCTATAAAAAGGTATGATATAAACAAGAACTTACTAAAAACAAGTAATAAAGATGGATTTAATGTATATATATGTGTTAGTGGCAAGGGAGTAATAACTTATATGGAGGGTACAGAAACTATAAATTTAGGTGAATTAGTAATGATTCCATCTTCTTTAGGTGAATATTGTATAATAGGAAACTTAAGCCTTATAGAAGTTAGTGTATGATGAGTAAGGAGAGATAAAAAGTGAAAATTACAAAGGCTGTTATACCAGCGGCAGGTCTTGGTACTAGATTTCTACCCGTTACCAAAGCTATAGCAAAAGAGATGCTACCTATATTAGATAAACCAACGATACAATATATAGTAGAAGAAATAGTAGATGCTGGAATTAAAGATATACTTATAATAACAGGTCATAATAAGAAGGCGATAGAAGATCATTTTGATAGAGCTTTGGAACTGGAGATAAATTTAAAAAAAAATAATAAAAGAATGTTATTGAATGAGATAAATGATATAACCAATATGGCTAATATACATTATATAAGGCAAAAAGAGCCTAAAGGATTAGGGCATGCAATATTATGTGCAAAGTCATTTATAAAAGATGAACCATTTGCAGTGCTGTTAGGAGATGATATTGTTTATAGTAAAGAACCTTGTATAAAACAACTAATAAATCAATTTAATGAAAAAAAATCTACAATTTTAGGTGTTCAAAATGTTGAAAAAGATGAAGTGTATAAGTATGGAATAGTAGATGGCAATATAGAAAATGATAGATTGTACAAAGTTAAAAGTTTAATAGAAAAGCCATGTATAGAAGTAGCTCCTAGCAATATTGCTATATTAGGAAGATATATCATAACGCCTGAAATTTTTAGTATATTAGAAAATATAAAACCTTCTAAAAATAATGAAATACAATTAACTGACGCATTAAATGAACTTTCTAAAAAAGAATCAGTTTATGCATATAAGTTTATTGGAAAAAGATATGATATTGGTGATAAATTAGGTTTTTTAAAAGCTAATATAGAATTTGCCCTAAGAAATAATGATATAAAAAATAGTTTGAAAGACTATTTAAGTGATTTAGATTTTAATAATTATAATATTTAATAATTATATAAAGAAATAAAAACTATGAAATTTTTAGAAAATCTCATAGTTTTTTATTTAGAATAAAGGATCTTTAGGTGTTGGTGTTATATCATTATATATATAGTCATGAATTTGTTTAGCCGTTTCAGCTTCATCAAAACTTAAATACCAAACACCATTGACTACCTTTCTATCGCAGTAGCCATCCAATGGGAAACGCTGTTCATCAAAAGAGGATATAGAATTTAATGCAGATTTACCTAAGGTAAGCATTTCGCTTTTAGATAGACTAGTAGTTACCATTTCTGCAAGAGAAGAAATAGCACCAGGAATATCTGTTAAGCCCATATTCAATGCTTTTTCTATCAATAATTCACAAACTTCTCTTTGACGTTCGGTTCTTTCAAAGTCTCCATTACCTATTTCTCTTATTCTTGTATATGAAAGTGCTTGGATACCAGTTAATGTTACTTCACCAGAAGAATTTAGTGGTTGGATAGGCTTTCCTGTTATTTCAGCAGCTTCATACTGATAATTATTTATTAAATTTCTCTCCTCTTCAGTGATAGTAAGATTTACACCACCAAAGTAATCAATTATATCTATAACAGATTCAAAATTAACAGTAATATAATTTTCTATATCTAAATTAAAAGTTTGATTTATAGTTTTTACAGCTAATAAAGGACCACCATATGCATATGCATGATTTAGTTTTTCGTAACCATGACCATCAATATTTACATAACTATCTCGCATAAGTGATGAAAGTTTAATTTTATTTCTAGTAGTATCAAGTGTAAGTATTAACATGGCGTCAGAACGTCCATTTTCATTGATAGATCTATTATCTATTCCAAAAACAGCAATATTCACTATTCCATTAGTTGCCTTTACATCATCTATTGATTTATCATCAGTATCAGAAGTTGATATACCCAATTCTTTTTTATCTTTTGTAAATTCAACAGTTTTAATTTTATTTAGTAAAGAATATCCATAAACACTAGAAAAAATTATAAGAACACCTATGATGGATAATATAATTAAAGTTATGGTTTTTGTCTTTTTTTTCATTTCGTAATCCCTCGATTCTATGTAGTTTTGTAAGAACCATTAAAAATTATACATATCTTAATATTATACATAAGTTTTTTTCAATTAAGTTACAACTTAAGTTAAATTATTGTTAATTATGAATCAATAATAATTTGATTATATATTAAAGTCGATAAATACCATGAATTTTGTTGAAAAAAGTAGTAAAAAATTTATTAAAATATTAAGAAAATATTGTAAAATAATAATGGAGTTAGTTAATTATTAAAATATATATTTTAAGTATTGCTTTATTACTATATAAATATAAGCTAAATTTAAAATTAATTACTAAATAATTAATCTATTCATAATATTTTTATTTTCAAAAGAGTTCTTAAAAAATAAACTAAGAGAGAAATTTGTTACTATAGTAGTCTAAATGATTTTCAACTTATAGATAATTTGCTTTGTAAATTGTAATAGGATAGGAAGCTACTGTTTTTATGATAAGGTATATTTAATATTATTAGGAGAAAAGAGGATAGCAATTAACAGAAGTATACACTAATATGTGTTTTATTTAAACTAGAAAACTCTCACTTGATAAAAGTATAAGTTTGAATTAAAATTTTGAACTCTATAGATATACAACGAAAAACACTTAGAAATATATAGATTATAAGGTTAAGTATCAAGAGAATATAAAATGGTATAGGGGGGTAGGGGTTATAAGAAAACTTATTAAAATAATAATGTTAAAAAATAAATATTATATATAAGAATTAATGGGGGGAAAAACATTTATTTTATAACTTATTTAAAGTTTTCTATAACCAAAAAGTATGATTATAAAAGATGAAGATATGTTCTTTTTAGAAAACTTAAATAATCCAATATGTATTTTATCTAAAAAAAACAATGTTTTATATAAAAATAAAAGTTTTAAAAAGTTAATGAATGAATTGAAAGAAAAAGATGAACTATACAATGAATATATAGAAATATTAAGCTATGAATATTTAAAGAATTTTAAAAATATGGGTGATTTTAAAATACAAGTTAAATCTAAAGATGAAAAAGAGTATTGCTTTAAAATTATTATTAATGATTCAATATACAATAAAAATCCAGTTTTACTGATTTCAGTTGAAAAAAAACCTATAGCAAATAAGTGCCATCTAAATGGATATGGTATGATTAAAGGGGAAGAATTTATTTCAGATTATTTTAAAATTCATAGAAGATGTATACAAAAAGAGTCTGATATAAATGCTGTTATTAATTCCGAAATGGTAAATAAAGTTCTATTATATTCACCCAATATAATAATGATAAAAAAGGATAAAAAAATCATATTTGCAAATAAGGCAGCACAGCACTTACTAAGTATAAGTGATGCATCAGAGATTATAGGAAAAGAATTTTATGAGATAGTTAATCTTGAAGCTAAGGAAAAAAAGTATAGTAAAAATATTTTTGAAAATGAATATTACTATTATAATGCATTACCAGTATCTCAGGTAAAGCTAAAAACTTTTAAAGGAAAACAAATTTATGTTGATGTTTGCTTTATGTCATTTTTTGAAGATGAAGATGAATTTAGTGTATTAATAGCAAAAGATATCAGTAAAAGAGTTAAAATTGAAGAAAGTTTAGTAAGAAATGAAGAGTATTATAAAAAGTTACTTGAATTTTTACCTTATGGGGTAGCAATAGTAAATAATAATAAAATTACCTTTTCAAATGATAGTTTTGCAACTATGTTGGGAGAAAAAACAATACAAGATACGTTAAATAATGATTTAGCACAATATATAAAAGATGAAGATAAAAAAATAATAAAAAATATGCAAAAGAATATATTTGGTGAATTAAAGCAAGTAGAATTTACAGAAATGAAACTGTTAAGAAAAGATGGAAAAGAACTAGATATAGAACTAGGTGCATCTCCGTTCTTATTTGAGAATAATTTGTCGGCTATATTAGTTATGTGTGATATAACTGAAAGAAAAAATGCAGAACGAGACAAATTTAAATTAAAACAAGCACTAAAATATGATAGGTTAAAAACAGAATTTATAGCTAATATATCACATGAATTAAAAACGCCACTAAATATAATACTTAGTATAGTTCAATTATTTGAATTAAAGAAGAGAGGCAATGAAAATATAGATTCCATTACAGGCAAAAGATACTTGCAAGTTGTAACGCAAAATTGTTATAGATTATTAAGATTAATAAATAATTTAATAGATATAAGTAGGATAGATGTAGGACATTTGAAAATGAACTTTGGAAATTATGATATTGTAAAAATAGTTGAAGATATAACAATGTCCACAGTAGAACATATTGAAAGTAAAAATTTAAAATTGATTTTTGATACAGAAATAGAAGAAAAAATAATCGGTGTTGATAGAGAAAACATGGAAAGGATAATGTTAAATTTACTTTCTAATGCAATTAAATGTTCAAATGAAAACGGAACTATTTGGGTTAATATATATGATAGTGGTGATTTTATAGAAATATCTGTTAAGGATAATGGAGTGGGAATTCCAGAAGAAATGCAGGAAAGAATTTTTGAAAGATTTGTTCAAAGTTCTCCACTGTTTACAAGAACTTATGAAGGTAGCGGAATAGGGTTATCATTGGTTAAAGCATTAGTCGATGCTCATGGCGGTAAAATTAGAGTTGAGAGTAAAGTAGGAGTTGGAAGTGAATTTGTGGTTAGTCTGCCTAATAGATTATCTAAAAAAGATCCTACATTTTTACAATCTAAATTAATAGAGGATAATAAAAGTAATAATGTAGAAAGAATAAAAATTGAATTTTCAGATATATACAACTAAAATTTACTACTATAAATTAATTACACCTTTGATTAAAAAATAAAATATTGGATAGAATTTTAAAAAGTTAAAGTTAAGTTTTATGAATGTCAGAACTTAAAAATTCTTAAAACAGGATATTGTTAAATGGAGGGTGTTTTATGAATAGGATTGTTTTAGTAGGAAGGTTAACTAAAAAACCAGAAATTAGAGTTGTTGATGAAAAAAACAATAAAGTTTTTACAAGAATAATGTTAGCAGTAGACAGACCATATAAAACAGCAAGTGGAGAAAAAAGTGTGGATTTTATTCCAGTAGTTTTATGGGGGAAAAAAGCAGAGATAATATGTGAATATTTAGATAAAAATAATCTTATAAGTGTTACTGGAAGATTGCAAACTAGAAGTTTTGAAAACAATGACGGTCAGAAAAAATATATATCTGAAGTTATTGCAGATGAGTTTCAATTTATGAACACTAAAAAAGTTGAAGAAAGTATAGTATAGAAAATAAATGTCTGTAGGTTTAACCTATAGACATTTATTTTTTATGTATAAATAAAGGGTTTTAAATACAGAAGATAAAATATATAATATTAGCATATAGTTTTAAAATATAAAATATTTAAATAAATGAATTATATAAAATTTAAAATTTCGTTAATTTTATTCATGAAATGGATTAAATATTTATATGTTAGAAAGATATGAATTAAATTAAAGTTAATTTCAATTAAACCAATTTATATAGTTCATTTATTTAAGATATGCAGCCTTGGGGGGAGTATTTATGGATATTAAAGTATTTGGAGAATTTAAAAAAAAAGTAAAAGAAAATGTAGGAAAGGTTATAGTTGGAAAAGAAGAAAATATAGATAAAATTATAGTAGCTTTTATAACTTCGGGGCATGTGCTTTTAGAAGATGTTCCTGGACTTGGAAAAACTAAACTTGCTAGAAGTTTATCTAAAACTATGGGATGTACATTTAAAAGAATACAATTTACGCCTGATTTATTGCCATCAGACTTAACAGGTATTTACTTCTATAACCAGAAGAATCAGGAGTTTGAATTTAGAAAGGGTCCTCTTTTAAGTCAGATAGTTTTAGCTGATGAGATAAATAGGGCAACACCAAGAACTCAGTCAGCTTTATTAGAGTGTATGGAAGAAAGACAAGTAACTGTTGAAGGAAATACAATAAAATTAGATGAGCCATTTTTTGTAATTGCAACTCAAAATCCAATAGAGCAATTTGGCACATTTCCACTACCAGAAGCCCAACTAGATAGATTTTTCATGAAAATTTCTATGGGATATCCGAATTATAATGAAGAAAAAAGTATGATGGAAAGATTTATGGAAAGTGATCCACTTGATACATTAAAATCTGTTATAACATTAGAAGAAATAAAATATGTTCAAAACAGCTATTGTAAAGTTCATATAAGTAATGAAATTAAAGAGTATATATTAAATATTGTAGTGGCAACTAGAAATAATACGGATATAGAATTGGGGTGTAGTCCTAGAGTTACTCTAGGATTGATGAAAGGATGTCAGGCTTATGCAGCAATAAGTGGAAGGGATTATGTGATTCCGGAAGACGTGAAGGCGTTAGCTGTATCGGTGATGGCTCATAGAATTGTTTTGAAAAGCGAAATAAATGTAGAAAAGGATAAAGCAAATAACGTAATAAATTTAATATTAAGTACAGTAAAAACTCCAATAGAAACTATTTAGGAGTTGATAAATATGATTTCATTATATGTATTTATGTTTTTATTTGCTACTGTGTGTGTTTATTTAGCATATATTACAAGACAAAATGGCTTTGAAAATTTAAATATTTCTAGAAAAGTACAGAAAAATAAAATAATAGAAGATGAAAAATTTAATATATCTATTATTATAGAAAATAATAAAAAATTACCGATTGCCTTTTTAAATATTGCAGAAAATATTCCAGAAGGTATTAATTACTATGGAGAGAACTTGAATTTTAAGGAAGGTCAAGTTTTATGGCATAACAGTAGTTATAGTATAGGATCTTATAAAAGAAAAGTTAGAACTTATACTTTGTGTGGTAAAAGAGGAACTTATTTAATAAAAAATATGAAGGTGACAATAGGAGACTTTTTTGGATTAAATACCAGTGTTAAAGAAATTGAGGACTATATAGAAATATTAATTTATCCTAGAATTAATCCATTAGGAGATTATAATTTTGATATAACCAATTTTAATGGAAATGATACTGTTAGAAGATGGATTCAAAAGGATCCATTATATATTAAAGGGATAAGAGAATATAATGTAGAAGATAGGATGAAAGATATACATTGGAAATCAAGTCTAAAAATGAGTAAGCTAATGGTTAAAGATTATGATTTTACATCTGAAAGAGAACTAGTCATAATATTTAATGTTCAATGTGCTGAAAAGGCTTGGCAGAATATACAAAAGAGCGTTATAGAAGAGGGGATAAGGTTGCTAGGAGCATTTTCTAATAAAGCATTAAAAGAAGGTATACCTACAGGAGCATGGACCAATGCACAATTATTATCCTATGTTGAAAATTATCCATCACAGATAAAACCAGAACTAAATAGTTTCGGAAAAATAATGGAAATGTGTGCACGAATTGATTACTCAGCGAAAAAAAAATTTGTAGACTATTTAAAGCAAAATATTAAAAACTTCTATAATAATTGTACTTACGTAATAATAACGCCCTATTTAGATGAGGAAAGTTGCAAAATACTATCTGATATAGTTAAGAAAAATGTAAACATAAAAATAATTGATATATCTCAATCAGCTAGTGTGTTAAATATACCAGGCATAGAAAGACTCTCATTTAAGGGGGGAAGAGTATGAGTTGGTTTAGACAGGTAAAATTATTATATATGGCCACATTAAACATTATGTATTTCTTATTAGGTAATTTAATTTCAAACATATTAATAGATAAAAACTTATCATATTATTTAATATTATTTACAATAGCAACAACTGTATGTGCATTAATATGTATCGATAGAAATTATAATAAAAAATTAGCTATATTTATTCCATTTTTAGTTACACTACTAATTTTAAGATTTTTAATTAATGATAGTAGCTATATAATTGTAGCTATATACTTTATAGTAATATATTTGTTTAACTTAGAAAAAATAGACGAGCCAATAACATATATTGATACTAGAAAAACATTTATTTATATTATGTTATTATCTTTATTAATTTTGTGGTTGGCAAATATTTTCTTGTGGAAAAATATAGTAGCATATTCATTTCGAGCATATATTTTTTATTTGGCATTAATGATTATCACATTTAGAGAACTTTTAAGGTATGAAAATAATATATTTAATGAAAAAGCTAAATATTTTAATTTATCTATTGTAGCAGTAATTATTATAATGAGTTTAGATCCTGTAATGAAGTTTATTAATATTACATTTTCTAAATTATTAAATATAATTTGGTCATTAGTTATAGGTATAATAGGTTTCATTAGCAAAGTTGTAGGCGTTTTAGTTGAATTTGTGGTAAGAAATTTAAGAAATATAATACTGAAAAATGATGGTTCAATAGAAGATTTGAACTTGTTTCAGAATCAAAAGGTTTCTAATGAAATAAAAAATATATTTGATAATAATATACCAGTTAATAGTGGATTAGATATAGTAGTGAAATTTTTATTTGCAATTTTAACTATAGTAATTGTTTATAAAATGTTTAGTAAAATACACATACTTAAAAAGAAAGTAGATAAAAATTATATAGAATATGTAGAAAATATAAAAAAAGAAAATAGAAATAAAAAAAATAAGTTAAAAAAAATAAAAGAGATTTTAAAAATAAGAAAATCAGTAAAAGAAGAGATTTTTTATACTTATAAAAAATTTGAAAGAATTGCAAATAAAGTAGGCGTTTTTAAAAATTACATGACAGCTACTCAATTAAAGAATGTAGTAAATTTAAAATTTGATAATATGGAGGGTTTAGAAGATATGACTAACATATATAATGAGGCTAAATTTTCCAATCATCATATACCAGATGAAGAACTAAAAAAGATAAAAGAAGACTATGAAAATGTAAAGAAACAACTAGAAAAGTAATAAATTTACAAAAAGGTGCAAGGAGTTTACAAAAAGGTATGGTAAAGCTTGTACAAAAAGGTAAATTTGATAGTACAAAAAAGTTTCTACAAAATTAGTCAATTTCGACAAAATAATCCAAAAAAGACTAAGAGTTAATCAATAAATATTATATCAGAGTTATAATATATATCAATAGAAACATTAATGTGTCAATTAAAAGGGAGAAAATAAAAATCTACACTACATTAAATGACATAATTTTTTTAACTTAAGTGATAAAATCATTTCATATAGAGCGTTAGTTTTTGAGGGGGTTGTATTCAGTGGTTATAGTTGAAAGTTTAAAAAATGTAGTTGAGATTGATAATGTAAAGTATGAGTATGTGTATAAACTTTTAGAAAGTGATTACAATTTTAAGAATAATGAAAAATGCAATTCATTAAAAGCATATGGAATAGAAGTGGAAAGAAAAGATATGATTAAGGGACAAGTTGTCTCAAATTATAAGGATTTTGTTAGATATGTAAGTCCTAAAAAAGAAAAAGTAACTGAAATAATAGAACTTTTAAATAACAATATAGTTTCACCTATTCACTTAATAGATGTTATAGGTGAATATGTAGACAATTATGTTAATGATTTTGACGAAGCTATAAAAAATAAAAATTTAAAAGTAGCAGTTTCATAAATAAAAGGCATATTAAATCAACTAATAGATGCATATTTTAATCTATTAGTTGATTTATATATGTCTAAACAAAAATAAGGGAGACTTCTCCCTTATTTTAGTATAAAAGTAGGAATTTAAAATACTAAAATACATAAAATGTAATTTAAAATATAGAAGATATCTACTATAAAATTCAAATTTGTGATAATATAATAAAAAAAGTACAATTTTTGGTAGATAGAAAGGAGGGAAGAACTTGATTGTAGGCATTGGTGTAGATATAGTGGAAATAAGAAGAATTAAAAGTGCAATTGAAAGAAATAGCAATTTTATAAGAAAAATTTTAAGTGATGAAGAATTAGAATTTATGGCTAAAAAACCTATAAATTTTCAGTACATAGCAGGAAGATTTGCAGCAAAAGAAGCTATATCTAAAGCTTTAGGAACTGGATTTAGACAATTTGGATTAAAAGATTTAGTAATACTAAATGATGAATTAGGTAAACCAATGGTTACATTAAAAGAAAAGGCTAATGAAGTTGCAAAAAAACATGGACAATACAAAATTCATTTAAGTATATCTCATGGAGAGGACAATGCAGTAGCCTATGCCATACTGGAGGTGAACTAAAGTGAGTGGTGGGTTAAAGGATATAAAAAACACGATAATATCCAATTTACATAGTATACATTTAAAATCTAAAAGATTAGATAGTAATCTTATTAGTGGTTGTTTTGTAGAACGAGAGATAGATGGTCATAAAGGGGATTATGGAAGGGTTTTAGTTATAGCTGGATCTAAAGGGTTTAGTGGGGCAGCATACCTTGCTACAGAAGCAGCAGTAAAAAGTGGTGCAGGTCTTGTAACATTATGTACGCATAAAGCAGTACAGGGGATTATGAGTATTAAGCTTACCGAAGCTATGACTATTAATTATGAACAAACTGACAAGATAAATAATTTAGTGGTAAAAAGTAATGTAATAGCGTTAGGTCCAGGTATGGGGAATAATAGTTTAACTTTTAATATATTAAAAGAAATTGTAACTAAAAGTGAATGTCCTTTAGTTATTGATGCAGATGGATTAAATGTATTACAAGGAAATCTTGAATTATTAGAGATGAAAAATAATGAAATCGTTTTAACGCCTCATCTTGGGGAAATGTCCAGATTGACAGGGTTAACAATAGATGAGATAAAAGAGGATAAAGTAAAAACATGCAAGGAATTTGCTAAAATACATAATATTATATTACTATTAAAGGGATATGAAACAATAATTACCAATGGTGATGAAGTGTATATAAACTCTACAGGAAATAGTGCTATGGCATCAGGGGGAATGGGGGATACACTGACGGGAATTATAGCATCTTTCATAGCTCAAGGCTATGAACCATTTAAGGCAACATATATGTCTGCTTACATTCATGGGTTTTGTGGAGATGTCTTATCAAAAGATATGTTTTGTGTAAATGCAACACATATAATTGAATTTTTACCTTATGGTATAAAAATGCTTTTAGAAAGTAAGGACGACTTTAGAGAAGAGAGATTAAGCAATTAACATAAAAACATATAAAATTTATAAATAAGTTATAGTATTGGTAATTGCATAATAATATAGTAGTGTATTAATTTTAATAGGGGGTATTAAGTGAGGATTATAAAGAAAAATACACTATTAATGATTGTAGCATTTTTTATAATAGTAATAATATCTGTAATATTTTTTAAATTCAAGCCACAAAAGTCTTTAGGATACGAAGAAATGATTGAAAATTTGAAAAATATTAATGGATATACTGCAAATATAAAGATAGATATTAAAAATGCAAAGCAAAATATTACCTATGATGGAAATCAAATCTACATAAGAGAAAAAGGGGGACAAATTAAGCTAGGGGAAAATAGATGTTTTACATATGATGATAAGGGGATACATGTTAAAGATAATAATAATGGTAACAAATATGATTTACCAGACGGATTTGATGAAGTATTAAAAGGATTATTTGTAAATGAATTTATTGATCTTATTAATACAAGCAATGAAGTAGTCATAGAAAACAAGGAATTAAACGATAAGCAGTATTTAACTATTAGTTTATTATTACCTGGTTATAATAGAAATATATATAAAGGCGTAATGTATATAGATATTAAAAATGGTTTGCCACGAGAATATCACATTTTAGATGAAAAAGAAAATATAAGATTAGTATGTACTTATGACAAATTTTTAAAGCTAAAAGAAATTGAAAATTTCGAAATTAACTAAAGATAGTTACATTAAAGCCAACTAGAGGTATTATATAAGCTTAGAATAGTTAAATTTACTGTGAGGTGAAAAAAATGTTTAGGCATTTAAGACCAGTATGGGCAGAAATCAATTTAGATAAACTTGCTCATAATATGAGAGAGATAAAAAGAGTATCAAAAAGCAAAGGAATTATAGCTGTTGTAAAAGCAGATGCTTACGGTCATGGAGCTATTGATATAGCACCTATACTTTTAGAAAATGGTGCTGAAAGATTAGCTGTGGCAGTAATAAGTGAGGCGGTAGAACTTAGAAGGTCGGGGATAGACGCACCAATAATGATTCTTGGTTTTACTCCACCAAACTTAATAGATACATTATTAAAATATGATATTGAACAAACTGTTATAAATTATGAATTTGCAAAAGAGCTATCGAATATGGCTAAAAAGAAAAATAAAATAGCTAAGATTCATATAGGAATAGACACAGGCATGGGACGTATAGGTTTTTTACCTAATAATCAAAGTATTGAGGATATAGTTAATATAAGTAAACTTCCTAATATAGAAATAGAAGGCATATTCTCACATTTTTCATCAGCAGATGAACAGTGTAAGGAGTATACAGAAAAACAACTAAGCCAGTTTAATGATTTTTATAAAGAGTTAGTGGATTTAGGTGTAAACATAAAAAGTAAACACATAAGCAATAGTGCAGCTGTTATGGATTTACCACAGTGTCATTTTGATTATGTAAGACCAGGTATAATTTTATATGGATATTATCCATCAGATGAAGTTATGAAAGAAAAGTTGGATTTAAAACCAGTTATGGCTTTAAAATCTAATATAGTACATTTAAAAAACTTACCAAAAGAAAAACACATAAGCTATGGTAGGAGGTTTACAACAGAAAGAGAGAGTGTAATAGCTACTTTACCAGTAGGATATGCAGATGGTTATACTAGATTACTTTTTAATAAAGCCAAGGTTATTGTAAATGGAAATTTTGCTCCGGTTGTGGGAAGTATATGCATGGACCAATGTATGATAGATGTTACTGACATTGAAGGTGTAAAAGTTGGAAATGAGGTTATACTAATAGGTGAAGACAACCATGGAAATAAATTTGATGCCGATGATATAGCAAAACTTTTAGGAACTATAAATTATGAAGTTATATGTGCAGTAAATAAAAGAGTTCCTAGAGTGTATGTAAAAGGTGGAAAAGTAATTAAGGTTAGAAACTATGTATAACAATATAACTGTCATATTTGGTAAAAAACTGTTGTATAAAGTAAAAAGAAACCAATAATTTCTTTGACATTATGACATTAATTCAATTATAATTAAAACGGTACATAATGGTTGTTATTAGTTATATTAGGAGGTATTGATTTCCATGTCAGATTCAAAGAAATTAAATGTTGATATTTCTAAAAGTTTACTAAGAAACATAAGTAGCAATTTAACCTCAGATTATGAAAAAAAAGAAGAAGCAATAGACGATTCAATCATATTATATATAGAAGACGATTTTTCAATAGAATTCATAGAAAGTATGAAGAATGGATATATTGAAATGGCTGATATAAATTTAGAGATGTCTGAATTGGGATTAGAACAAGATGTTTGTGATTTCATAGAATATGAATCAAGGCTTTAGGAGAGTGAATTGCCTAATGACAACTGTTGTGAAAAGAGGAGATATATTTTATGCAGATTTAAGTCCAGTTGTTGGATCGGAACAAGGAGGTGTGAGACCTGTTATAATTATTCAGAATGATATAGGGAATAGATATAGCCCTACTGTAATTGTAGCAGCAATTACCTCGCAAATTAATAAAGCTAAGCTTCCAACTCATGTTGAGATATCTTCAGAAGACTATGGATTAAATAAAGATTCTGTAGTTTTATTAGAACAAATAAGAACCTTAGATAAAAGAAGGTTAAAAGAAAAGATTGGTCATATGACTAAAGAGGATATGGAAAAGGTTGATATTTCATTAATGCTTAGTTTAGATTTGAAGCATAAAAATAAAAATAATTAAAGTTTATATAACATAAAAAGCAGTTAAGTATAGTAATTATATTCTATATTTTAACTGCTTTTTTATATAGGATTGGAAATTTGAAAAGATTTTTATCACAAAACTTGGATAATTCCAGAATGGTAAAAACTCTAATTAAAATTTATTAAGTGAGAAATATTAAGTATAGATTATGAAATGTATTTATTAAAAATTAAATGTGTAAAATAAATTGAAATAAACATGTCAGAGCCTTTATGTATAAGTTAAAATGTATTTTTGAAATCTTATTTTATAATTAAAGTGGTATTTTATATATTAAAATAAATTAATATGCAAATAATAAAAGGGTTAAGTTACTATTTGTAAATATAAATAGTTGTTAAAAGGTAGAAAATTGTTATAATATTTAATAGAAGATAATCTAGGAGGTATTGGTATGGAAAAAACACTAGACCAATTACAAAATATTGCTAAAGAAATAAGAAAAGACATAGTTACAATGTTAACTGAGTCAGCGTCAGGTCATCCAGGTGGATCATTATCATCAGTAGAAATTTTAACTACTTTATATTTTAATGAAATGAATATTGATCCTAAAAATATACATGACCCAAATAGGGATAGATTTGTTCTTTCAAAAGGTCATGCAGCTCCAGTACTATATAGTACGTTAGCAGAAAAAGGATTTTTTGAAAAAGAAGAATTAATGAGTTTAAGAAAAACAGGAGCAATGCTTCAAGGACATCCCAATATGAACTATGTTCCTGGTGTTGATATGTCAACAGGATCTTTAGGTCAAGGTGTATCAACAGCAGTTGGAATGGCTTTGGCAGGAAAAATAGATGAAAAAAGTTATAGAGTCTATACTGTTTTAGGTGATGGAGAGCTTCAAGAAGGTCAAGTGTGGGAAGCTGCAATGTGTGCTGCTCATTATAAATTAGATAATTTAACTGCATTTGTAGATTTTAATGGACTACAAATAGATGGGGATATATCTAAAGTTATGAATCCAAATCCAATAGCTGATAAATTTGAAGCTTTTGGATGGAATGTACTAGTTTTAGAAGATGGTCATGATTTAAAAGCTATAAAAGAAGCTATAGAAAAAGCAAAAACTGTTAAAGGACAGCCTACAATGATAGTATGCAAGACTGTAAAAGGTAAAGGCGTATCATTTATGGAAAACCAAGCAGGTTGGCATGGATCAGCTCCTAGTAAGGAACAATGCGATTTAGCATTAAAAGAAATAGGAGGGGAAGAGTAATGAGTAAAATAGCTACAAGAGAAGCATATGGAAAAACACTTGCAAAAATAGGTTTAGAAAATGAAAATATAGTTGTTTTAGATGCAGATTTATCAAAATCAACTAAAACAGCAGATTTTAAAAAAGTATGCGAAGAAAGATTCTTTAATATGGGTATAGCAGAAGGAAACATGATGTCAGTTGCAGCTGGATTAGCTAGTTGTGGCAAAATACCTTTTGTAAGTACATTTGCAATGTTTGCAGCAGGTAGAGGATTTGAACAAATAAGAAACTCTATATGCTATCCAAAGTTAAATGTTAAAGTTTGTGCAACACATGCTGGATTAACTGTTGGAGAAGATGGAGCGTCACATCAAGCTATTGAAGATATAGCACTTATGAGAAGTATACCTAATATGGTTGTTATAAGTCCTAGTGATGCAAAAGAAGCAGAAGCTGCTATAGAAGCAGTTGCTAAGTATAATGGACCTTGTTATGTTAGACTTGGAAGAAGTGGTGTTCCACAAATAAATACAAATGAAGATTATAAATTTGAAATAGGTAAAGCAATTAAATTAAGAGAAGGAAAAGAAGCTACTATAGTAGCAACAGGAATAATGGTTGATGCAGCTTTAGAAGCAGCTAACATTTTAAGTGAAGAAGGAATAAAAGTAAGTGTATTAAACATACATACTATTAAACCTATAGATGTAGAAGCTATTTCAAACTCTGCAAAAGAAACAGGCGTAATTATTACAGCTGAAGAGCATAGTATTATAGGTGGACTAGGTTCTGCAGTTGCAGAAGTGGTTACTTCATCATATCCAGTTCCAGTTTTAAGAGTAGGTGTAAAAGATACATTTGGTGAAAGTGGTAAACCTGCTGAATTATTAGAGAAATATGGATTAACAGCAAAAGAAATAGTTAAAGCTGTAAAAAAAGGATTAGAACTAAAATAAAAATTAGAATAAAAACGAAATGCTATATAATATTATGTAGCATTTCGTTTTTTATTAACAAAAAAATATAGATTTTACTATGGCAAAAAATTCTCTTATAAAATAGTTTGGTTTCAATAATATATTACTGTTACTACTATAAAAAGTTATATTTTTATAGTTATTTTTTTTACTTAATATATGAGTTCTAAAACAGTGAAAGTCACTAGTTACTATTTTAATTTTTATCTTAGAAAAATCATTATTATCATTTAAAATTTTAATTTTTGAATATTTCAGATTTTCGAATGTGTTCTTAGAATCTTCTTCTAATATCAACCTATTTTCATCAATTCCACTATTAATTAAATAAGTTTTCATTGCTAAGGATTCAGAAATGGTTTCATTGTAACCTACACCACCAGATAGGATTATTTTACATTCATTATTATAATTGTTAACATAGTAAATAGCAGAATCTAATCTATATTGTAATGTTTTGCTAGGTTTGTTATTTTTAAGACCAGCGCCAAGAATTAAGACATAATCGCAATGTAAAACATTTTTAGAAAGGCTAAAATAGATAATAAAAATTTCTAAAATAATAAATAGTATAAAAAGTAATATTAAAAAAGGATACAAAATCTTAAAAATAGTAGTATTAATTAAAAAATCTTTATTATAGTAATATAGAATTAGGATTAATCCTAAAATAAATAAATTTATACTAAAAGAAACTTTACCAAAATGCAAGTTTATTAATAGAAAATATATTATTAAAGTAATTCCTATTATTAAAGCAATTATAGACATAAATTTTATTCTCCTTATTATAAATATTTTAAGGTAATATAATAATATTCTATAATAATATTTTATTACTTTAAAGGATAAAGGTTATAAGATGAAAAATTTTAATATAATAAGTTAAATTACTATTCAATTAACAGAAAATAATGACTTTTACAAAACAATATGATAAAATAACTTAAAATTATAAAAAAAGTACGTTGAGAATTACTAGGAACGAAGTGAGTAGTAATAACCATAACTGTTAACTATTCACTCTTAACTAAAACAATCTGTTAGTTATTGATAAAATATTAATTTGAGTTTTCTCATTTGATAAATGAATAAGTTTAAAATTTAACTTGAAACCCTATAGTGAAACAAAAGTTTGAATTTTGGATTCTTATTTATCAATATTATGATAAAATTATTTATATATTAACAGTAAATTACAATTTGGGGGGACTACGATGAATTATGAAAATAAATTATCAAAAACAAGATTAATACTTAAAGATCTTTTTAGAAGTTTTAAGATATCGATTATAGTTTATTTAATTATGGCTATATTAGGAGCTGTAATTGGGGTATTATATTGTTTATTAGGAGAGACACAGCTATCACTTAATGAAGTGTTTAAATTTATTATGTTTACTGGAATTTGGTGTTCGTGTTTTGGACTAGCCATATCAGCAATTGCTTTTATGAAACCAAGTACTATGGAACCATTAAATCATCAAAATCAATGGCGTAAGTATTATGGAAAGTTTAACCTAATAGGAGCTATATTGTCTACAAGTGTATATGTGTTAAGTTATTCATTAATATTAGATGTAATAATGCATAAGGTATAAAGGATATATAAATAGTGGAATATGATTTACATATTTGCCACTATTTTTTTTCCTATTTCTATTGCAATTCGATAAAATTTTTTCTATTATTAAACAATATAATAGAAAGTTGTGCTATAATGAAGTGAATAAAAGTCCAATGATTGTTATTTTCATTAAGATAGGAGTGTGAAGACTAGGAAATGATAGAATTTAAAAATGTTACGAAAGTGTATAACAATAATGTTTTAGCATTATCAAATTTAAATATAGAAATTAATAAAGGTGAGTTTGTTTTTTTAGTAGGACCAAGTGGATCGGGAAAATCAACTTTTATAAAAATGCTATTAAAAGAGGTTGATCCTACTGCAGGATCAGTAATGGTAGATGGAACTGATTTAACAGAAGTAACACGCAAGCAAATTCCTTTTTACAGAAGGAAGATAGGTGTTGTTTTCCAAGACTTTAGGCTAATACCAACTCTAAATGTTTATGAAAATGTTGCCTTTGCATTAAGAGTTATAGGTGCATCTGATAAAGAAATACATAAAAAAGTACCACTAGTATTATCTATGGTAGGGCTTTCTAAAAAATATAAATCATTCCCAAATGAATTATCTGGGGGAGAGCAACAAAGAATATCAATAGCTAGAGCTATTGTTAATAGTCCGGCACTTTTAATTGCGGACGAGCCTACTGGAAACTTAGATCCTGAGACTTCATTAGAAATAATGGATATTATAAGTGATATAAATAGAGCAGGAACTACAGTTGTTATGGCTACTCATGCTAAAGATATTGTTGATACAATGAAGAAAAGAGTTATAGCTATAGAAAAAGGAACTGTAGCAAGAGATGAGGAAAGGGGTAAATACGGATATGAAGCTTGATTCAGTTAAATATTTTTTTAAAGACTCATTTAAAAGTATTATTAGAAACAAAACATTAAGTATGGCATCCGTTGCCACTGTTGCAGCTACATTTTTTATATTTGGTATAGTATCTCTTGTAATAGTAAATGTAAATAAAGCTGTAGATGAATTAGGCTCTAAAGTAGAAGCTAGAGTTTACTTGAAAGATGATATAAAAAAAGAAGAACTAGAAAAGCTTGAAAAAACTTTAAAGGCTACACCTGGTGTAGTAGAAGTAAGACTTGAAAGTAAAGATCAAGCTTTAGATAATGTGAAAAATCAATTAGATGATACAGAAAAATCTTTAATGGCTGGATTTGATAAAAAGAATCCATTTCCAAGTTCATATATAGTTAGAGTTAAAAATCCAGAGGCTATAGATAATGTTGTAAAATCAATTGATAGTCTTTCTGGAATAGAAAAAGTTAAAGATGCTAGGGACTTAATAAGTCAAGTAACTAAGATAACCAATTCAGTTACTATAGCTGGGTTAATTGGGTCTGCTGTATTCATATTAGTGTCATTATTCCTTATAGGAAATACTATAAAAATAACAGTATTTTCTAGGAAACGTGAAATTGGAATAATGAAATATGTAGGAGCAACTGATTGGTTTATAAGATGGCCATTTATAATAGAAGGTGTAATACTCGGTGTAATAGGAGCATTATTATCAATTCTAATTGTATTTTGTGGATATGCTCTATTACAATCAAAATCCGCTAATGCATTTTTAGGATTTTCACTTATATCAAGTAGTTACATATTTAAAGTTCTAATATGGGAATTTATATTAGGAGGAATTTTAATAGGTTCTATAGGAAGTATATTATCTATGAGAAAATTCTTAAAAGTTTAGTTCGAAATTTTAGTTTTAAAGTGCTATCTAATTAAAGATAGCACTTTTTTTATAAATAAATAGTTAATAATAAATTATTTTCTATTTAAAACATATACTATACTAGTACTTTAAAAATAAGTAGTAGAAAATATATATAATGTAAAGATTAATAAAAAAATGTTATAATTATTAAGTATTTACATAAATAATATATATATGTGAATTTAAGGAGTGAAGAAAATGAGTGATGAAAAGAAAGAGTTAGCTCACATAGGGGAAAATAACAAGAAAAGTAATAGACGAAGTAAATCCATTACATATACGGTGCTATTATTAATTTTAACTAATATAATTACTGCATTTGTAGTTACAATGGGTTCAGTTAGATTACCTAATGGAAAAGTTGTAGTAAGTCAAAAGACCTTTCAAAATATCTTAGCTTTTGAAAAGTTATACACAGTTAAGGATAAAATAGATAAATATTATATAGGAGAAATAAATCAAGACAATTTAATAGAGGGTGCGGCTAAAGGAATGGCTGCTGCACTTGGCGATCCGTATACAACATATATGAATCAAAAAGAGTTCACTGAGTTTACAACTCAAACTGGAGGAAGCTATGTTGGGTTAGGGATACAAATAGGGGTTAAAGAAAATAATATAGTTGTAGTATCAACATTTGAAAATTCTCCTGCAAAAGAGGCGGGAGTTATGGCTGGTGATATTATAATGTCAGTAAATGACACACCAGTAACAGGTAATGAGGTAGATAAAGCGACATCTATGATGAAAGGTAAAGAAGGAGAAACTGTAAAATTAGTTGTTTCTAGAGCAGAAGAACAAATGAATATAGATGTAGTTAGAAAACAAATAGATTTAGTTACTGTAAATTATGAAATGATTGAAGATAAGGTAGGATATATACAAGTATCTATGTTTGATGAGCATACAGCTAAAAACTTTGAAAATGCTTTAGCTAATTTATCAAAAGATGGCATGAAAAGTTTAGTAATAGATTTAAGAGAAAATCCAGGTGGACTTTTAGACCAAACAGTTGAAATGAGTTCACAGTTCGTAGAACAAGGGAAAACAATAGTTTACACTGAAGATAAAAATGGAAATAGAAAAGATTATAATTCAGTAGGTGGAAATAGTATAGGAGTCCCTATTACTGTATTATGTGATGGAAATAGTGCTAGTGCATCAGAAATATTTATAGGAGCACTTAAAGATTATGGTGTTGCAACTATTGTAGGTGAGAAAACTTTTGGTAAAGGTGTAGTTCAAACTACATTTTATAGAGATCAAGATGGATTTGGAGATGGTACTGCATTAAAAGTTACTATTTCTAAATACTTTACTCCAAATGGAAAAAACATTCATGGTTTAGGAATAGAACCAGATGTTAATGTTAAATATCCAGATGAGCTAAAAGAAAAAGCTTATTCTAGAGAGAATGATCCACAACTTAAAAAAGCCTTAGAAATAGCAAGAGAAAAAATAAAATAGTTTACAAGAATAACTAGTTAGTGATGAGATGATTTTTAAATACAATACATAGAAAGGTTTATTTTTACAACCCTTTCCATGTATTATGAAAATAACTCATTAATTAACTGGTTATTTTTATATAAGGGATATTAAATAAAATAATAGGTCAAATTATTTGTTTATATTGTGAAATTCTATAGGAAAGCAAGCTCTCATTTGAATTTATTCAATAACTTTAAAATATTTTCATATAAAATGTAGTATTGAATTATAAGTACTTCGGAGCATGTCTCACTATTTTGGGTATCCAAGTTTTGAAATGGATGATTTTAAAATTCAACTTGGAACTATACACATGAATAAAAGCTAATAATAATGACTGCATTACTAAAAACAGGTTATAATGTTTTTCACAAAGTACACTTTAAAATTTTTATATAGTATTTTTTATATGTTTGAAATAATTTTAAGTATATAATTTTAAAATTAATTATACTAAAAATAAAAATATAAGTTATAATTAATAAAGATTATTGAACAATTATTTGTTTTAGCAAATATTTATGATATATTAATATAATTATAGCGACAATTGTAAATTTACAACATGATTAGGGGGATTTTTATATGGAACTTTTAAAACACACTTTAACTCAAGTAGCATATGCACTTGTAAATCCTACATATTCAATGTTTTTAATATTACTTGGATTTATTTTCTATTTAAAAAATAAAAGAAATAATAAAATTGAATATATGGTGATGGGACAAAAAAATGTTTCTGCCTTTGAGTTAACAATATCCCAAATTGTTATAGGAATATTTGGAGGAGCATTAGCTAGTATACTTATAACTCTTTTAGGTATTAATTTTGATGCACAGTCTAATGTATATATTATATTTATAATATCCATAATTCTAATGATGGTTAATCCGAGATTTATATGTCTTTCTTATTCAGGTGCTATTTTAGGCCTATTCTCTTTGATATTTTCATTAATAGGAGTACTTATAAATAAACCAGAAATTAATATTTTTGTAGTGGATATAATTAATTTAGTAGCTTTAATTGGTATTATGCATTTTGTAGAAGGTATTCTAGTTATGGTTGACGGAAAAAGAGGTGCTATACCTATTTTTGGAAGTAGAGATAATAAAATTGTAGGTGGTTTTGCTTTTAAGAGATTATGGGCTCTTCCAGTAGTATTACTTATGGCTATAGCAAATAATCACGGTGTTACAGGCGATGTTATTAATACTCCAATTTGGTGGCCTTTATTAAATCATAAAGAAAATAAAATTTTATTTGAAACAGTAGTACTAGCGGCACTTCCCTTATATACTGTAGTTGGTTATACATCAGTTACTTTTACAAAAACAAAAGGGAAAAAGACGTTGATGTCAGGATTATATATATCTTTATACGGATTAATATTAATAATATTGGCACCTATTGCAAAAATAGGAGTTATAGCTAAATTTTTGTTAATATTGTTCATGCCAATAGCTCATGAATTAATGTTAAAAATTCAAAGGAAAAGAGAGGTTAATGGAGAACCTATATATATTAGTGATAATGAAGGAATTATGATTCTAGATGTTGCTAAAAATTCTTTTGGTGAAAAAATAGGATTGAGGTCAAAAGATATAATTTTAAATATAAACAATTTAGACATGAATGATGATGAATTCATTTTTAAATTTATGGAGCAAGTTCCGAACAATCTTTATATGGAAATAAAAAGAGGAACAGAAAAATTATTTATAAATGAAACTGTTGAAAAAAAAATAAGACCTGGAATAGTAATAGTTCCAAGGGTTATACCCAATAAAAACAAGGTCTTAAAAATTGAAAATACTTTTGAAGATATATTAAGAAAGATTAAGGAAAGAGATAAATCTGATAATTAATATAGAAAACTAATTACAGTAAAGAGAGGGGTATCTATATGGGTGAGTTTAAAATACATTCCAAATTTAAGCCAATGGGAGATCAACCCAAAGCTATTGAAAAGCTTACTAAGAGTATAAAAAATAGCAAAAAGTTTCAAACTTTATTAGGTGTAACTGGCTCAGGAAAAACATTTACCATGGCCAACATAATAGAAAATGTTCAAAAACCTACTTTGGTTTTAGCTCATAATAAAACTTTAGCAGCACAGTTATGTTCAGAATTTAAAGAGTTTTTTCCTAACAGTGCTGTTGAATATTTTGTTTCTTATTATGATTATTATCAACCAGAAGCTTATGTAGCCCAAACTGACACCTACATTGAAAAAGATGCCAGTATAAATGATGAGATAGATAAACTAAGACATTCAGCCACAGCTTCGTTGTTAGAGAGAGAAGATGTTATAGTTGTGGCATCTGTATCTTGTATATATGGTTTAGGTAACCCTGAGGAATATAAAAAACTTACTGTGTCAATAAGAGAAGGTATGGAAAAAGACAGGAATGAAGTAATTAGAAAATTGATTGATATACAGTATGAAAGAAATGATATAAACTTTGTTAGAGGAACTTTTAGAGTAAGAGGTGATGTTTTAGATATATTTCCAGTATCATCAACCAATAAAGGAATTAGAGTAGAGTTTTTCGGAGATGAAGTAGATAAAATAAGAGAATTTGATGTTTTAACTGGTGAGATAATTTCAGGAATGAAGCATGTATCTATATTCCCAGCATCACACTTTGCTACTTCAAAAGAAAAATTAGAGATAGCAATAGAGCAAATAGAAATAGAACTTGAGGAAAGATTAGAAGAACTTAAAAATCAGGATAAGCTATTAGAAGCTCAAAGATTGAAACAAAGAACTAATTTTGATATAGAAATGATTAGAGAAGTTGGTTATTGTACAGGAATAGAAAATTATTCTAGAATATTAGATGGAAGAGCAAAAGGAACTCCACCACAAACATTAATGGATTTCTTTCCAGATGATTTTCTTTTGTTTATAGATGAAAGTCATGTTACTCTTCCACAAATTAGAGCTATGTATGGAGGAGATAAGTCAAGAAAAACATCTTTAGTAGAGTATGGATTTAGACTTCCTTCCGCCTATGATAATAGACCTTTAAAATTTGAAGAATTTGAAGAAAAGCTTAATCAAGTAGTTTTTGTAAGCGCCACACCGGGCCCTTATGAAAATGAACATTCACAAGAGGTTGCAGAACAAATAATAAGACCTACAGGACTTTTAGATCCAGAAATAGAGGTAAGGCCAATAAAGGGGCAAATTGATGATTTGTATGGTGAAATTAAAGAAACAATTTCAAAAGGTTTTAGGATATTAGTAACAACTTTAACTAAAAGGATGGCAGAAGATTTAACAAAATATTTAAAGGATTTAGGCATTAAAACTACATATTTACATTCAGATATTGATACTATGGAAAGAATGAAAATAATAAGAGATTTAAGAATAGGTGAGTTTGATGTATTAGTTGGAATAAACCTTTTAAGGGAAGGATTAGATATTCCAGAAGTAGCACTTGTGGCAATATTAGATGCAGATAAAGAAGGATTCTTACGTTCTGAGACATCTTTAATACAAACTACAGGTAGGGCTGCAAGAAATTCGGAAAGTAAGGTTATAATGTATGGAGATAGGATAACAAAATCTATGAAAAAAGCTATAGATGAAACTGTAAGAAGAAGAGAAATACAAAATAGATTTAATGAAAAACATAACATTGTACCTAGAACAATAATTAAGGATATCAGAGAAATAATAGAAATATCCACAGTTGCAGAAGAAACCCTTGAATATAGTCCACAATTAGATAACAATGAAGTTGATATAACAAAAGAAATAGAAAAATTGGAAGAAGAAATGAAATTAGCAGCTAAAGATTTACAATTTGAACGTGCTGCTGAGTTAAGAGATAGAATACAACAATTAAGTAATATTCAAAAAAGTAATGAAAATAAGTAGAAGTTTAGTTGCTTTTATATGACTAGAAGAAAAATTAGAAAATTAGAGGAGAAAGTAATGAGAGATAAAATTTTTATAAAAGGAGCAAAAGTACATAATCTAAAAAATGTTGACTTAGAAATTCCAAGAGATAAGTTTGTTGTATTTACAGGACTTTCAGGATCAGGAAAATCTTCCTTAGCATTTGATACATTGTATGCAGAAGGTCAAAGGCGTTATGTTGAGTCATTGTCTGCCTATGCAAGACAGTTTTTAGGGCAAATGAATAAACCAGATGTAGAATATATTGAAGGTTTATCTCCAGCAATATCAATTGATCAAAAAACTACAAGTAGAAATCCAAGGTCAACAGTAGGTACAATAACAGAAATATATGATTATTTAAGATTATTATATGCAAGAGTTGGAACTCCTCATTGTCCTAAATGTGGAAAAGTAATAACTCAACAAACTGTAGATCAAATGGTTGACCAAATAATGAATTTAGAACATAGGACTAAAATACAAATTCTAGCACCTATAGTTAGAGGTAAAAAAGGAGAACATGTAAAAATCATAGAAAATATAAAAAAGAATGGTTATGTGAGAGCTAGAATAGATGGAACTATAGTAGATTTAATAGAAGAAGAAATAAATCTAGAAAAAAATAAAAAACATACTATAGAAGTTATTATAGATAGACTAGTTGTAAAAGAAGATATAGAATCAAGGTTAGCGGATTCTATAGAAACTGCCTTAAAATTAGGAGAAGGTCTAATTATAGTAAATGTAATAGATGGTGAAGATATATTATTTAGTGAACATTTTGCTTGTATAGAATGTGGAATTAGCATAGGAGAAATGTCACCTAGAATGTTTTCATTTAATTCTCCTTTTGGAAAGTGTGATAAATGTGATGGTCTAGGTACATTGATGGAAATAGATGAAAATCTAATAATTCCTGATAAAAGCAAAAGCATACTTGAAGGAGCAATAGTTACATTTGGAGATAGTAGTTTAAAAGAAGATTCATGGACATTTTCTATATTAAAGGCTCTTAGTAAAGAATATAAATTTTCTTTAGATACACCAATAGAAAAATTACCAAGAGAAGTCTTAGATATAATATTATATGGAACTAATGGGAAGAGAGTAAAAGTAGAATATACTAAAGAATTTAGGACAGGAATATATAATCATGATTATGAAGGAGTAATAAATAATTTAAAACGTAGATACTTTGAGAGTAATTCTGATTATATAAAAAGAGAAATAGAGCAATATATGAGTGATAATCCATGTCCAAAATGCAAAGGTGCACGTTTAAGTAAAGAAGCATTATCTGTAACAGTGGGAGAAAAAAATATATTTGAATTTTGTATAATGGCTATAAATGATGAATTAAAATTCTTAGATGAATTAAAATTATCAGAGAAGAATAAAGTTATTGCAGAACAAATTTTAAAGGAAATAAGAAGCAGATTAACATTTTTGATAGATGTAGGATTAAACTATTTAAACTTAACACGTTCTTCTGGAAGTTTATCAGGAGGAGAGGCACAAAGAATAAGATTAGCAACTCAAATAGGATCAAGTTTAATGGGAGTATTATATATACTTGATGAACCAAGTATAGGACTTCATCAAAGGGATAATGATAGATTAATAAAAACACTTAAACATTTAAGAGATTTAGGCAATACATTAGTTATAGTTGAACATGATGAAGATACTATGAAAGCTGCAGATTTTATAGTAGATATAGGTCCTAAAGCTGGAGAGCATGGTGGAAACATTGTAGCTGCAGGAAGTATTGAAGAAATAATGAAATGTGATAATTCTATAACAGGTCAATACCTAAGTGGTAAAAAGAAAGTTCAAGTTCCAAAAGAGTTTAGAAAACCACAGGATAGAAAGATAACAGTTGTTGGTGCTAAACAAAATAATTTGAAAAATGTAACTGTAGACTTTCCATTAGGAGTATTAGTATCTGTTACAGGTGTATCAGGTTCAGGTAAAAGTACACTTGTTAATGAAATATTATATAAAGGATTAAATAAAATTTTAAATAATTCTAAAAAAATACCTGGATTATATAAAGAAATTAAAGGCTATGATCAAATAGATAAAATTATAAATATAGACCAAAGTCCAATAGGAAGAACACCAAGAAGTAATCCAGCAACATATACAGGTACCTTTGATTTGATAAGAGAAGTGTTTTCTACTGTTCCAGAAGCTAAGATGAGAGGATATAAACCAGGGAGATTTAGCTTTAATGTTAAAGGTGGTAGATGCGAGGCATGTAAAGGCGATGGAATAATAAAAATAGAGATGCAGTTCTTATCAGATGTTTATGTGCCATGTGAGGTTTGTAAGGGAAAGAGATATAATAGAGAAACTTTAGAAGTGAAATATAAGGGCAAAAGTATAAATGACATATTAGAAATGACAGTGGAAGAGGCAATTAAGTTCTTTGAAAATCACACAAGAATAGTTAATAAGCTTGCAACTTTAATGGATGTTGGATTAGGCTATATAAGGTTAGGTCAACCTTCAACTACATTATCTGGAGGAGAAGCGCAAAGAATAAAACTTGCATATGAATTATCTAAAAGAAGTACAGGTAAAACATTATATATATTGGATGAGCCTACTACTGGATTGCATATAGATGATGTAAATAAACTAATAGGAATATTACAAAGACTAGTTGATAGTGGTAATACAGTAGTTGTTATTGAACATAATTTAGATGTTATAAAGTGCTCTGATTATATTATAGATTTAGGTCCAGAGGGTGGAGAAAAAGGTGGAACTATATTGTGCACAGGAAGTCCAGAAGATATATGTAAGTGTAATAGTTCTTATACAGGACAATATCTAAAAAAGATGTTATAATTGACATGAAAAGCAATAAAAACTAATAAAATACTGAATAAAACAGCATTAAAAATGTTGTTTTATTTACTATAAGGAGTAATGCCTATGGCCAATTTAAGTTTTATATTTAAAATAATAATCGTTATAATAATTTATTGTATTATTTTTTATGCTCTAAAAATTATGTACAAAGATGTAAAAAATGAAGGCAAAAAGAAACCGAGAAAAACTAGTAGACTTAAATTTGGATTAGAGATTATAAAACAAGGACAAAATCCAAATTTACAAGAAGGTTCTGTTATCCCATTAAATGAACAACTTACAATGGGTAGGGCAGAAGACAATACTGTTGTTCTAAAAGACAAATATGCATCGTCTCATCATATGAAAATATATATGAAAAATGGTGAGTACATATTAGAAGACCTGAAAAGTACAAATGGTACCTTTGTAAATGATAGAGCAGTCTCCAATAAAATAGCCTTGAAAAAAGGATATATAATTAAAATTGGATCATCAGAATTTAAAGTTATTAACTAAAGATGGTGAAAGGAGAAGGTTATGCATAACTTAAAAGAAGAAAAACGAGTCTTAAGATTTACTTATTTATTAACAGTGATACTCTTTGTTAATGTAACCGTAATTTCACCAACCTTTGATAAGGTATCTCTTGTTATGGGAGGTATGATGTGTGGGCTATTAGGATATTCCCACTTTATAATAAGAAAATTTTATCCTGATGGAGATAAATATATATTATTATTTTCTAATCTTTTGGCGGTTATAGGAATAGCAATGCTTTCAAGATTAGATATTCCTATATCAGGAGGTGCTTTTATTGAAGAAGGAACTAGAACATTTTTGGCTGCAAAACAAATAATATTTTTTACTATTGGAATAGCAGCATTTATAATGGTTGTTGTAATACTTCCAGATCTTAAAAGTTTTAGTAACTATAAATATATTTATTTGGTTATAACCATAGTATTTATGTCAATGGGTACACTATTAGGTCAAACAATTGGTGGAGCAAAGAACTGGGTATCAATAGCTGGATTTACTTTTCAACCATCTGAGTTTGGTAAAATAACTTTAGTAGCTTATTTAGCATCTGCTTTAAAGGATTATGGACAGGTGCCTAGTTATGTAAGAAGGCTTTTTAATAAAGCAAATTCAAAATTAGAAAGTAAAAAAGAAGAGATAAAACAGTTACAAGAAACCAGTGCTGAAAATAATGAAGAAATAAAAAATGAAGAAATAAAAAATGAAAAGATAAAAAATGAAAAGATAAAAAATAGAAATTTAAGTGTAAATAATATACTAAGCTTAGCAGAGCCAGCGGCAGTAGTAGCAATATGTCTAATGTTTATGCTATTACAAACAGACTTGGGATCTGCATTGATATTTTTTGGAATTTCAGTGACTATGTTATACATTGCTACTTCTAAGAAAAAATATGTTTTAATATCATTAGGACTATTTGTAATTGGAGCAGTAGCAGGTTATTTCTTATTTGGTCATGTTAGGGTTAGGGTTATGATATGGAAAGATCCATGGAAGTATGGATATAATGAAGGATTACAATTAGTTCAAGGACTAATATCCTTATCGGAAGGTGGAGTTTTTGGTACGGGATTAGGTCTTGGATATCCTAAATTTGTTCCAGTTGTAACGACAGACTTTATATTTTCAGCTATATGTGAAGAAATGGGAATACTTACAGGTATAGCAGTTATGTTAATATACTTTTTATTATTTTATAGGTGCATTAGAGCTGCTATATATGTTAAAGATAAATTTTCAAGATTATTAGCGGTAGGATATAGTACTATGATAGCCTCTCAAGCATTGGTTATTATAGGAGGTGTTACTGGCGCAATACCTCTTACAGGAATAACATTGCCTCTAGTAAGTTATGGTGGAAGTTCTCTTTTAATAACTTATTTCTCACTTGGAATTATTCAAAAGATTTCAGAGGAGGGCAATAGAGATGAGTAATAATGAAAAAAATAACATAGCAGATAACATAAAAAAAGTACTTATAGTTTTTCTTGCATTTTTTATAGCTTTAATAAGTTATATAAACTATATTTATGTATTTAAAAGTGATGAATATAAAGAAAGTGCATTTAATAAAAGACATCAGGCAGAAAGAGATAAAGTACTTAGAGGAACTATATTTGATAGAGATATGAATGCATTAACTAGTAGTGAAAAAAATGGAGAGTTTGATCAAACTAGAAAATATTTATATCCAGAACAATTTGCACATGTTATAGGTTACTATGATGTAGTGTATGGGTTAAGTGGATTAGAGAAAAAATTTGATAAAGTATTAAGTGGAAATGATGAATTTTCCTTGAAAAAATACTTTGGTAAAGACGAGGATGAAGTTGGAAATAGTATTGTAACTACTTTAAATAAGCAGTTACAATTGGCAGCTTATGATGCGTTGGGAGATCAAAAGGGATCAGTAGTGGCATTGAATCCTAAAACAGGAGAAGTGTTAGCTATGGTTTCTAAACCAACATTTAATCCTAATAACTTAGAGGAAATATGGGATGAATTATCACAGGATGAAGAAACTCCGTTTTTAAATAGATCAACTGCAGGATTATATGCGCCGGGGTCTACATTTAAAGTTGTTACTGCAATATCAGCAATAGAAAACATTTCAGACATAACAACTAGAACTTTTCAAGATGATGGTGTAATATACTTTAATGATACTACTTCATTGGAAAACTATGATAGAATACCACATGGTTCTATAAATTTAGAACAGGCTTTTTCAGTATCAAGTAATGTGGTCTTTGGAACTTTAGCAATGGAACTTGGAAATGATAAGTTAAAAGAAACAGCAGAAAAATTTTATTTTAATAAAGAAATTCCATCTTCAACATTAGTATTAGAAGATAGTAGTTTCCCAACATATAAAAAATATGAGCAGGGAAATATTGCACAAAGTGGTATAGGACAAAGTGGCGTTTTAGCAAGTCCTATGCAAATGGCACTAATTGCTAGTGCTGTTGCAAATGATGGTGTTATGATGGAACCTAATGTTGTTAAGGAAGTTATAGATCCATCTGGAAATAAAGTTTCAGAAGTAGAATCAAAAGAAATAGGAGAAGTAATATCTCCAGAAACAGCACAGATTTTACAACAGTATATGAGAACGGTTGTCACTAGTGGAACAGCAACAAATGCGAATTTATGGAATGTTGAAGTTTGCGGTAAGACAGGAACAGCAGATCATGATAGTGGTGATAAAGTTCCACATAGTTGGTTTATTGGGTTTGCACCTTATGAAAATCCAGAAATAGCTTTTGCAGTCATACTAGAAGAAGGCGGAAATTCATCAAGAAATGCTGCTGAGGTAGCTAAAGACATGTTAAGTAGTTACTATGGAGAGTAAATAATAACAAAGACATATTATCTAATAATTTTAGGTGATATGTCTTTTTAAATTATGAGGATAATAATCCTTTATATGATATAATTTAATACTACTACTTTTTAATATACTTAAAGTAGTGATTTTATATACAAATTAATCTTTTGTAGTATAATTTGTATAAGATATACAATAAATCAAAACTGAATTTAAATTTATTTTGCTTTGTTTATAAAAATAGAAATTTGGTGTGAGGTGTTATATAATGACAGGAAAAACTCACCTAAGTGTAGGTGTAACAACCTTTATGTATTTTAGTGACAAATTACCCGGGAAATATGTATTATTAAGTCTATTATTTACGATTATTGGGTCTATGTTTCCTGATATAGATCATCCTAAAAGTATACTTAATAAGTATCTGTTACCATTTAGAAACAATACGACAAAAGTTGTAGTTTATCTATTTGTAGGTATTTTAATAATCTATTTAGATACAACATATAAAGGGTCTATGATATTTAAAATTATGGGAATAAGCTCTATATTAATAGCACTATCACCACATAGGACAGGATTTACGCATAGTGTTTTTGGCGCGTTAATGACTACTTTTATTGTAGCTGCATTTTCTAAAGCATACGATTTTAAAAATTTGCAATATTATTTTATGTTAGGATATATAGGACATTTAATTTGTGATATGTGTACTAGAAAAGGAGTGCCACTTTTATATCCTATAAAAAACAATAAATTTAAATTTCCTATGGCATACAGTAGTAGTTCAAAAAGAGGGAAGTTTATAGAAAATATAATTATATTAAGTAGTATAATTTATTCAACATTAAAATTGCCAACATTATTTTAACGTTATAAGTAAAAATTAAAGTACATATAGGGGAACAAAATTTAACTTTAAATTATTCATCAAATCTTTGTTATCCGTTGAGAAAAATAAGTAATAATCACCACAACGCTTAACTAGTTGATATTAACTTTTAATATTAAGTAAAGGGGTGAATAACTGTTAAAGCAAACCTATAAATATCTATAAAAAAATATTATTATTTTATAGATATAGTTGTATAATTTAATTGAGGTGATAAAGTATGAAATACTACTCAATAGGAGAATTTGCAAC
>NZ_LFRG01000033.1:0-42286 GCF_001573875.1 Clostridium sp. ATCC 25772 | reverse complement strand
TATAACAAGGATTTATCATAAATGTTTTTTATTTTATTCAGTTGTAAAATTATTCAAGTATTTTTGCACTATTATAGTATAATAAATATATGAATTAATAAAGGTGGGGACATTATGGAGAAAATATTAATTGTTGAAGATGATGAAGATATTAGAAAAATTTTAAAGATTTATTTAGAAGGTCAGTCTTATGAGATTTTAGAAGCTGAAAATGGATATGAAGCTATGAAACAAATAGATAATAAACTAGATTTAATTATCTTAGATTTAATGCTTCCTGATATAGATGGACTTACTATTTGCAAAAATATAAGAAAAAAATATCATTTTCCTATTATAATGATTACAGCTAAAAATGCAGATCAGGATAAAATATTAGGATTAAGTTATGGTGCTGATGATTATATTACAAAACCATTTAATCCATTAGAAGTTATTGCTAGGGTAAAAGCACAACTTAGGCGTTATAATCAATACGGAGATAATGAATTTGATATGGATAACTCAGATAAAATCTATTATAAGGGTCTTATATTAAACAAGAAAAGCAAAAAGGTAAACATCAATGGAGAAGATGTCAAGCTCACACCAACTGAGTTTAAGATTTTAGAGGTTTTGTTAGACAGAAAAGGACAAGTTTTAAGTGGAGAGGAATTATTTCATTTAATTTGGAATGATGAGTATTTCTCAAAATCAACTAATACTATTACAGTACATGTTAGAAATTTAAGAGAAAAAATAGGTGATTCGTCAGAAAAACCGCAATATATTAAAACTGTATGGGGGGTAGGTTACATAATTGAAGTGTAAGAAGTGGAAATGGAATTTTTATATTATTGCATTTATAGCATATATATTTGTACTTATATTTATTGATGGTTATTTACAAGGAAGTGTAGCAGAGTATTTTGTAAGAACAATTCTTGATGATAGAGAAGAAGCATTAAGTGTAGGTGGATTTCATATTATAAGGGGAAGTTTTAGATGGGATAGATTAAGAGATATATTAACATTTCTTGCTGTTGGAGGATTTTTAATTTTAGAAATATGTGTTCATTTTGCTTCTAAAATATCAAGTAATAGACAAAATAAAAAAATTTTAGAGCAAGTTGAAGAAAGAATAAGTTTATTTCAAAATGGAGAAAATCCAAGTGAAGTTCAAGAATTTAAGGTGATTGATATGGAAATTAAATCAATTTTAAATGAAAAAGAAAAGATAAGACAACGTATAGAAATGGAAATACAAAAGAAAAATGATTTAGTTACATATCTTGCCCATGATTTAAAAACACCATTAACTAGTATTATTGGCTATCTTAATATTTTAGAAGAATCAGAAGTAGCTGAAAATATACGTAAAGAATATTTAAAGAGGGTATTGGACAAGGCATATCATTTGGAGGATTTAACTAATCAATTTTTTGATATTACAAGATTTAATCTTCAAGATATACCTTTAAATAAAACAGAAATTAATGGAGAGTTTTTTCTTGAACAAATAACTGACGAATTATATCCATTACTATTACCAAAACAATTGAAATTAGATTTGAATGTTTCATCAAATCTTAGAATTTATGGTGATGGAACACTTTTAGCGAGAGTTTTAAATAACTTATTAAAAAATGCAATTAGTTATAGTAATAATGATTCAATTATTAAAGTAACTGGTAAAGAGAAAAATAATTCAGTAATTATAATTGTTGAAAATGATGGAGATATAATATCTAAGCAAGAACTTGAGCTTATATTTGAAAAATTTTATCGTCGAGATAAGGCTAGAAGTCAATCATCTGGTTCTGGTTTAGGACTTGCTATTGCAAAAGAAATTGTTGAACGACATGATGGAATATTAAAAGCAGAAAGCTTAAAAGGACATACTAAATTTATTATTCATTTACCAAAATCTTTATAAAATCTTTATAAATTCTAAATAAATCATAAATAAACCTTTGTCCAATCATTGATAAACTAATGTTAGAACAAAGGTTTATTTATTTTAGGAGGAATAACATGGAATTAAAAATTGATAAAGTGACAAAAGAATTCAAAGATTTAAAGGCTGTAAAGGATGTTGATTTAAATTTTACACCTGGAATATGGGGACTTCTAGGACATAATGGAGCTGGAAAAACAACACTTATGAGAATGATGGTAGGAAATTTAAGGCCTAGTAAAGGAGAAATATTTTTTGATGGTCATTCAATCTCTAGTTTAGGTGGAAAGTATTTAGATAAAATAGGTTATCTACCTCAACATTTTGGTTATGATAAAAATCAAACCGTAGAGGATTTTCTAAAATATATAGCTTCTTTAAAAGGAATTGATAAAGAATTAAGAAATAAAAGGATTATAGATTTGTTACAACAGTTTAACCTATCTGACGTAAGACGTAAAAAAGTAGATAAGCTTTCTGGAGGTATGAAAAGAAGAGTAGGTATTTGTCAAGCAATGTTAAATAATCCAGATATTTTAATTGTTGATGAACCAACAGCTGGTTTAGATATTGAAGAGAGAAAAAACTTTCGTCAATATTTAACAACAATTAGTAAAGAAAAGATTATTATTTTATCTACTCATATTGTTTCTGACATAGAATTTATTGCAAACTATCTTATACTTATGGAAAAAGGAGCAATTATTGAATATGGAGAAAGTAATGCTTTAATTAATTCTATTGACGGTATGGTTTTTGAAGCATTGGTAAGAGAAGAAGAGGTTCATATGTTAGAAAAGAAGTATAAAGTAATGAATTTTAGAAATGAAGGAGATGGATTAGTAGCAATTAGATATATTGCAAAAGAACCATTAGAAAATAGTAAAAAAGTGAAACCTAATCTTAATGATTTTTACCTTTCAAAAATAAAGGAGGTTAAATAATGGATCTGTTTATTTCTGAATTTAAACGTCAAATAAGTGCAAAAAGATTTATATTATATGTTTTAATTCCTATAATTTTTGCTGTTTTATGGGCTTGGTTTATTATAGGAGGAGCTACAGCAGATTTTATGCAAACAGGATGTTATAAAGAATATAAAGGTAAAGCAGCAATAGAAATTGCAGCTAAGGATAGAAATGTTACTGCTGGAAAAATGACTGAAGGTAAATTTCAAAAAGGGCGTGATACATTTGTTAATGCATTAAGAAGTGATGATGAAAGTGATGTAAAAATTACTAAAGATTTATTACAATATGCTGTTTATGCTGATAGTTTAGTAATGCAGAATATTCAATTGAAAAACATTAGGGGAGAATCTATAAATGGATATGCAAAACTTCCTGAGAATGCAGGAAAAAGTTTTTATGAAAATGAAGATATATGCTATGAGTATATGATGAATTTAAAGTTGAAAAATGAAGCTGAAAAAGAATTATCTTTAAAAATGTGGAATGAAGTAGAAAAACCATACACTTACTATGGAGGTTCTGAGGTTTGGAGTGATGGTATTGAACATATACAAATTTTTACTTTTGTTCTTTTAATAATAGCTGGATTCTTTTCAAGTGGTATTGTTGCAAGGGATAAAGAAAGTGGTTTAGATGAAATTATATCCACAACTAAAAAAGGAAGAAAAAATTTATTATGTCCCAAACTTTTGTTACCACTAATTATGGCAGTTCTAATATATACTGTGGGAATGGGAACATATGTAGTAATTTTAAAGCATTATCTACCAGCAGATGCCCTTCAAACATCAGCCCAAGTATTTATGAAAACAGTGTTGCCTTATAATTTAGATGAACTTATGAAAAATATAATTATTTTTGGATTAATAGGAACAATTACTATTTCTGCATTTACCACTTTCATTTCATCTATAAGTAAGAAAACTTCAATAGTAATGATTATTATAGTGCTAGTGATTATTAGTGGATTTATATTATCTGTATCCATGGGTTTAAGCAATCCAATACTAAACTTTATTAATTTTATTTTACCAGGTAATGTAATATTTTCTTTTTTAAATATTGGGGTACCGGTGGTTTCTATTTTTGGCAAAGCAATATTATCTTTCAAACTAAGATTAACAATAAGTCTATTACTAATTTTAATTAGTTTAATATTGGCTTCATGGACTTACGTTAGGAGGGGAATAAAATGTTGTTTCAAGAAATAAAACGCCGCTTGTTTACAAAATATGTTTTATTCTCTGTGATTGGCATTTTAATTATTACACTAGGTTTAAATTTTATGTTAATACATGATGAAAATGACATAAACTATAATTTGCAACAAGAGTATTTTTATGAGGGAGATATTAAAGAAGATGAACTTTTAATTGCACTTAAAAAAGTTCGTGATGAAAAATCAGAAGAGTTAAATTATATATATGAGCTAGAGGTTATTAATAGTCTTGTTAATACCTATCCAGGTATTTTATATACTGAGGGGAAAGTCAAGGATTACCCAGATAAATTTGCAAAAGATTTTTATCAATGTTGGAAATATAAATTTGAGGCATTAATCAAGAAACTTCCTTCTTCACAACAAGAAATAGCTAAGGAGAAATTAAATCAAGTTAAGATTCCATTTAAGCAATATCATGAACATCGCATATATCCTTTTGTATTAGGAAACATTCAAATCATTTATATGATAATTGCATTTCTAGTAACATTCTTTGCAACAAGTACTTATTCAGAGAGTTTTGAAGATGGTAGTATGGATATTATTATGACAACAAAATTTTATAAAAAAAATATGTTCATAAGAGTTTTACCAGTAATTATTTATGGAGTTTTATTGACTATAATAGCTACTCTAGGAACAGTATTTATAATAAGTTCTAAGTTTGGATTTAAAGGATTAAAAAGTAGCTTTAAAATGATTTCATTATTTTCTTATGGTAATTTTACAATAGGACAAACTATATTAATTATGGCAATGGCAGAAGTTATAGGGGTTTTTGCGTTATCTACGGTAATGGGATATTTATCTTTAAAATTAAAGAAAACCACTGTAGTTATAGCTATAGGTGTTGGTTTAAATATGTTTTATATAATTGTAAGTAAGTTTATGTCATTTTCAACAAATTTAATAAAATATTTACTAAATGCAATTCCTATATCAACTCATCAGGTATTTATCAGTATGAATGAATTTTCTTTAGATTTCAGAATTTGGGAACCATATGAAATTATGATTGAAGTATTAATAGTATTTATAATCTCTTTTATAGCATTAACTTTTTCCATTAATAGAAAGGAAGTTTAAAAATGAAGAAAAAATGGAAATTTATATATGGTTTTATTATAATAGTTTACACTCTTATATTACTTAATATTTTAATATTTAAGTACTTAGATAATCCATTGCAGCTAATTACATGGAATCATCCAGATTATCGAGGAATAAATCTAATTTTATTTAAAGATATTTGGGATGCTAATTGTTCTGTAGGTTATAATAAAAATTCAATAATAGGAAATATTTTGTTATTCGTACCACTTCCTATTCTTTATAATATAGTTATAAAAGATAATTGGAAAAAATCTTTACTATTATCTTTAGAAATCAGTGTAATTGTGGAATTAACTCAATATATATTTAGAATAGGAGCATTAGATATAAATGATGTTTTTTTAAACACATTAGGTGGTTTTTTAGGAATTATTATTTATAAGTTTGCAAAAAAAGTATTTCCTGAAAAGTATGTAGTAAAAATAATAGGAATTTTAGGTGGATTAGCAGGAATTTTAGTTGTTGCATTAGATACTCTTATATATATTTATAATTAATAAATTTTATAAAGTTAATAAGATAGGACTTAAACGTTCTATCTTGTTTTGTTTTGCATGCAAAATTATGGGAGTTTATACGTATTAAAAAGGTGAAAAAATTACTTTATAAAAAAAATAAGTTGAAATTTTATAATAAAGTAAAATTTTTGTAAATATAAGTCTAATATATGTGATATTTTGTAAATTATGTTACAATAAATATTATATAAAATACAATTTAATGAAAAATAGTAGCATGTTATAGTATTTTCAGTATGTTATATAGGTAATATATCATATATTTAAAGGAAGGATTGTGATTAATGAAATATATAAAAAAAATACCCAATTCGGATAAAGAGTTAAGCAACAAATTAATAAGTGAAGGATGGAAAAAACTAAAGGAACCATCTAATTTAGCTATGGCAACTTTACTCTCAGTGCCTTTCATGTTTATAAATGGAATTATTTCTGTTGCTATTGCATTTTATTTGTATCCACCGTTAAAAGAGTTTTTTAGTAGTACCCATAGTTTTAGTATTGAATTCAAATTAGATTCATTTTCGCTAATATATATTGGTGTGATTTTATTGTTTATGACAATACATGAATTTCTACATGCTTGTTTCATACCTAATGTATTAAAATCAGATAAAACATATTGGGGTATTAATGGAGTTTGTGGATTTGTTTTTACTACTGAAAAAATAAAAAAGAACAGGTTTTTAATTATTTCTATTATGCCATTCATTTTATTATCAATTCTATTACCTTTCATTCTTAATATTTTTGGATTATTAAATTGGTTTACTATATTTTTATGTTTAATAAATGCAATGGGATCATGTGTAGATTGTTTAAACATATGTATTGTAACAATTCAAGTTCCAAAGGGTTCATATATTGTGAACAATGGGTTTGAAACATATTTTAAGTAAGTTTTAATTATAAGAATTATAGGGAAACAAGCTCCAATTTAAATTTATTCAATAACCTTAAAATATTTTCATACAAGATATAGTGTTGAATTCTAAGCGATTCAGAGCATGTCTCACTATTTGGGGTATCCAAGTTTTGTAATGGGTAATTTTAAAAGTCAACTTGGAACCCTATAGCTGTGTTAATTTATAGAAATTTAACAAGCATAGGATTAATATGAATTGGATAAGGAAATTTATTTTTACATAAAAAATATATAAAAATAATTTTAAAGGAAAATTAAAAAAAGATTTAAAGTCATATTATTATGTTGACATAAGAAAATAAAATAATAAAAGAGTTTAAATAAGGATTATATTTGTCTAAAATGAATATTTTAAGTCAGATTTTAATCCTTTTAAGGAGCATGAAATGAAAAGCGATATATTTACAATTTTACAAATCCCATCAAATAGTAGTTTTAGCGAAGTGAAAATGCGCTATAATAACATGAATAAAATGGGGTTTCACACTCAAAATACAATAAAAGCTAGTTATAAGGAGTATTGCAAAAATCATAAAAGAGATATTTTCCTTTTTTATATTAAAGAAATAAAACTTATGATAAAAATTTTATTTGGTATAGGAATTGCCACTGTTCCTATGTATATGACATATATGGAAGGGTTTAAAGGGCAACGCCAATTTGTATTGATTTTATTTTGCAGTATTTATTTATTTTTTGCTGGTTGGGGAGTAGAAGCCCTTTCATGTGTTCAATATGAAAAAATTAAAACAATCCCATTAATAGGTACTAAACTTTACATTATTTTAAAATTAGGTATAGGTATTGCTATTGGTGGTTTAGTTGCATTATTTCAGCTTTTTTCACGTATTTTTGCAAGATAGACTCTATTAAGTTAGAAAATTATATATGTAAAAATATATTCTGGAATTAGCAAGAAGTTTTGACAACTAAATTATAGTTAGATATATAATACTGTATAAATAGTTTTTCAGGAGGTTTATAAGTATGAAAGATAAGTTGAAACATTATACTATTTTTGCAGGTGTAAATGGTGCAGGAAAAACATCAATGTATAAGTGTATGTATTTAAGTGAAAATAGAGATGAAAAAAGAATAAACACTGATGAAATGGTGGGAAAAATCGGCTCATGGAAAGATAATAAGCTTCAAATAAGATGTGCAAGAGAAGCTGTTAAATTAATAAAGACTTATATTTTGGAAGGAACATCATTTAATCAAGAAACAACTTTATCAGGTAAAAGTATTATTAATAATATAAAGAAAGCAAAAAATAATAATTTTTATATTGTAATGAATTATATAGGTGTAGAAAGTCCTGAGGTTGCTAAAGAAAGAGTTAAAATAAGAGTTAGTAAAGGTGGACATGGAATACCAGATGAGGCTATTGAAAGAAGATATTATGATTCGCTAGAAAATTTAATAGGTTTAATTGAGTTATGTGATGAAATAAATATTTATGATAATACATATAAACTTAATGAAATAATGAAATTTCAACATGGAAAACTTATATGGAGTAATAAAGAGATGCCAAAATGGTCAAGAAAAATATTATAGATATATTTCAGTTATCACTTGTAGGTTCAAATAGTAATGAGATTTCATTAAATTCCATTATTGCAGTACCAATAACTCTTGCTCTTATAGGGGTATTTATTGCATATTTATCTATAAAAAACATAGAACATGTAGATATTAATAAATAAGATATTAGTTTATATTTATAGATAAGTTTTAGCCGTATTACTAATTAAGTGATACGGTTTTTAGTATTATAAAAAAAGGTATAAGTTTAAGATAAAATGTACAAATTGAATAATTATAACTAATCTGTTTTAAACTAATATAGAAAATAATATATTAATAAAGTGAAAGTTGAGGATAGTTATATGAGTAAAAAAAATAGTATAAATCCCTTGATTATATTAGGAGCTTTAGCTGGTGCAGTAACTATAGCATCTGTAGGAGCGAAAAAGATTAAAAATAACTCAAAAACATTTGAAATATCAATTACATATGGTGATAATGAAGATAAGCAAGTATACTTTGTTGGTGGTGGATTGGCTTCTTTAGCTGGTGCAGCCTACCTTATAAGAGATTGTAATTTTAAAGGTGAAAACATTCATATTATAGAAGGCATGAAAGTCCTTGGTGGTAGTAATGATGGTGCAGGTAATGAAGAATATGGCTTTGTATGTCGTGGTGGTAGAATGTTAAATGAAGAAACCTATGAAAATTTCTGGGAACTATTTTCAAGTATTCCATCTCTAGAGTTGCCAGGCAAAAGCGTTACTGAAGAAATTCTTAATTTTGACCATTTACATCCAACCCATGCACAAGCACGATTAATAGACAAATATGGATTTATTCAAGATGTTACTACCATGGGATTTAATAATTCTGATAGGATTGCTCTTGGTAAATTAATGATTACTCCAGAAGAGAGTTTAGATGATATGACTATTGAGGAATGGTTTGAAAATACCCCTCATTTTTTTGAAACTAACTTTTGGTACATGTGGCAAACAACCTTTGCGTTCCAAAAATGGTCTAGTCTATTTGAATTTAAACGTTATATGGAACGTATGATTTTTGAATTTTCCCGTATTGAAACTTTAGAAGGTGTTACACGTACAGCATACAATCAATATGAATCGGTTATTCTTCCATTAAGGGCTTATCTAGATGAATTTGGAGTTGATTTTAGTATTAATTCAAATGTAACAGATTTAGATTTTAAACAGGGAGAAGGTATTACAGTAACTGCTATACATATAGAAAATGATAATGGCAAAGAAATCATAAAATTAAATCCTGGAGATGTTTGTATTATGACAAATGGATGTATGACTGATTGTGCAACTTTAGGTGATATGTACACACCTGCTGAGTATAAACCGGAAAATCCAATATCCGGAGAACTTTGGAGGAAAGTAGCTGATAAGAAGGATGGATTAGGTAATCCAGAACCTTTCTTCGGACATCCAGAAGAAACTAATTGGGAAAGCTTTACTGTAACTTGTAAAGGTAATAAGCTTTTAAAATTAATTGAAAAATATTCTTCTAATATTCCTGGTAGTGGAGCTTTGATGACATTTAAAGATTCTAGTTGGTTAATGAGTATTGTTGTTGCAGCACAACCACATTTTAAAAATCAACCAATGGATACAACTATCTTTTGGGGATATGGTCTATATACAGATAAAATTGGTGATTATGTTAAAAAGCCTATGCGCAATTGTACCGGTGAAGAGATATTAATAGAACTTTTACATCATTTACATATGGAAGATGAACTTGAGGAGATAATAGAGACGGTAGTAAATGTTATTCCATGTATGATGCCATATATAGATTCACAGTTTCAACCACGTAAGATGACAGATCGTCCAAAGGTTGTGCCAAAGGGTTCAACAAATTTTGCTATGATTAGTCAATTTGTTGAAATACCAGAAGATATGGTATTTACAGAAGAATATTCTGTACGTGCAGCAAGAACTGCCATATATACATTATTTAATGTTAAAAATAAAAAAGTACGTCCTGTGACTCCTTATAAAAAACATCCAAAGGTTTTAAAAGATGCATTAAAAACAGCTTACAGATAAAAAATATCTATAATGTTACTTAGTAAGTGTAATGCTTACTATCTTATAACTTGATTTTCTAGAGAAATTTGAACTTTAAAATAGTAGCTAAAAATTTCTGAAATGACTTCATTTGTAAATTTCTATAAAAACTTATAAAATACATGTAAAAGCGTGTGAATGCACGCTTTTGTTGTATTTAATATAAATGTATTGCAAAAAATAAAAATGTATAAAATAATTTTAATTGATACGTGATATTAACCAATATTGAATATATAATACAAATATAACATGTTTGATGTGTTAGAAAGAAAGGGTTAATTAAATGAAAGTTGTTGTATTGATGGGGAGTCCTAGAAAAAGAGATAGTTATAACATATGTAAATTAATTGAAAAGAATTTTAAAAAAAATTATACTGTAGATTTTGAATATATATTTTTAAATGATTATATAATTGAGGAATGCAAAGGCTGTGATATGTGTTTTCAAAAGGGTGAAAAGTTTTGTCCATGTAAAGATGATTTATATAAAATTAAGGATAAGTTTTTAAATGCTGATGGTATTATTTTTGCTTCACCAGTATATGCATATCAAGTGCCTGCACCATTAAAACGAATATTTGATAGATTATCGTATATGTTTCACCGCCAGGAGTTAATAGGAAAACCAGTATTAACAGTTGTGACCACAGGTGGTGGTGGACATAGGCAAGTAAATAAATATCTCAAAATGACTGTATGTGGTTGGGGATGTAATTTAGTGGGGACAATTGGCATTGTATCTCCTATGTTTTTTGAAAATGAAAATTCAGCATGGGTATATGATAAAAATTACCATAAAAGAAAGGTTGAAAAGGTTGAAAGGTTATCGGAAATATTTATAAAAATTATAATAGATAATATACCACATATTCCTACGTTTTATGATATTTTTATGTTTAACTGTTTAAGAACCAAGACATTTACTTCTCAAGCAGACTATGATTTTTGGAAAGAAAAAGGTTGGCTTAATTCAAACTATTTTTATGATGTAAATATTAATTTGTTTAAAAAAGGGTTTGGAAATATATTAAAAATAATTATCAATTCAAGTGGTAAGAAGTTAAAAGATAAATCAATTTATAATAAATAGCGTAATAATAATTTATTTTAAGAAATGAGTTATATAATAATTATATATATATTTAAAAGTATGTATAAGTGGGATGAATATAATATAAATCTTATATTATAAAAAAATAAAAAAGTGGTTATAATATGAGATTTTAAACATGGCAAAATATTTATTTAAAATAGATAAATTGATTAAGTAAAGGAGGTTTAATATGAAAGGAAAAAAATCTTTAAAATTTAAGATTGTTACAGCAATGACTATTTTATTAGTAATATTAGTTTCAACATTTTTTATTTATGTAAATTCTTATTATAGAGCTAGTTCTTTAGCATTGGATAACTTAAAATCTGATTCAGTAGTTCAAGTAGAAAAAGATGGAGATATTTTATTTAAACCAGTAGCTAATGGTAAAGATATAGGATTTATTTTTTATCCAGGTGCTAAGGTAGAAATGTCAGCATATGCACCTATAGCTAAAGAAATAGCTTCTAATGGATATACCGTTGTTATTGCTAAAATGAGATTTAATTTAGCAATTTTATCTCCAAATAGAGCAGATGATATAATAAATAAGTATAATGATATCCATAATTGGGTTATAGGAGGACACTCTTTAGGTGGAGTTATGGCATCGGATTATGCACTTAAAAATGATAGTATAAAGGGGTTAGTATTGTTAGCATCATATCCTCAAGATAAAAAAGATTTTAGAAATAGCAACATAAAAACTTTATCTTTATGGGGAAGCAATGATAAGGTAGCAAATTTAAATAAAGTAAAAGAAGCTAAAAATGTTATGCCAAGTAACTCAGAATTCATTGAAATAAAAGGTGGAAATCATGGAGGCTTTGGGGATTATGGACATCAAAGTGGCGATGGAGAAGCTACTATAACAAATAAAGAGCAGATGAATTACACATCCAAATGCATTATAAAACTTTTGGATAGTATGAATTAAGGATACATCAGTATAAAAGATGTAATAATTTGTTATTATAATGTCCAATATTACAATATTGAATGTATATTAAATAAAAAAGTATAGACTACATTATTTATATGTAGTCTATGTATGAAACATATAAATACAAGTATTAGTGGGGCAATACACTAGATATAATAGAAAGTTAGGAGAATAGTATGGGCAGAAAAATAATATTAAATTTAGCAATAAGTATTGATGGATATATTGCATCAGAAACAGGAGGATTTGATTGGATAGTTGGAGATGGCTATGATAAATTAAATACAGAAAAGAAATGGGATTATGATGAGTTTTTAAATAATATAGATGTTGTAGTTATGGGTAAAAATTGTTATGAGCAAAACTTTTTAAGTGATTTTAAAGAGAAAAAGGTGTATGTAGCAACATCCCAAAACATACAGGACTATGACAATATACATTTTATTAATGGTGACATATGTAATAAAATATTAGAAGAAAGAAAAAAAGAAGGTAAAGACATATTTTTATTTGGTGGTGGAGTTCTTATTGACAACTTTATAAAGGCTAATATTATAGATGAATATATAATTGGTATAATACCTACCATATTAGGAAGTGGAAGACCGCTATTTTTAAAAAATAACCCTAAAATAGATTTACACCTACAAGAATGTATTATTGACAATGGAATTACAATATTAAAATATATAAAAAGATAAATTCCTTTTGTTTCAACTCAATAATTATAAATTTAGTTACAAATATATATATAAGCGCTTGTAAGTAGTTCTCTATTTTCATAAGGATAGTTACAGAATACAGTATCTAAAAATTTAATTCTATAAAAATATTTGCATATTGTTCCTTTTTTCATAAGATATTATTTATATATTAGCAGTTGATTATAACATTAATTTTAAGATAATATATATTATGGATTTTCAATAGTTTAAGTCATTTGAACCAATAGGCAAAAACAATGTAAACCTTTTATTAATAGTTATTATATGTGTAGATAATATATGGAAATAATATTAAAATACTAGTAAGATATAAAGCCATTTTATTATCTATTTTTATATGACTTATAGGGGGTAGAATCATGAAAACAGAAATAATAGAAGGTTTACTTGTTCTTAAAGTTGATATGGTGGCGACCTTAGCCATTGCAATTTTGTTATTATTATTAGGCTATTGGATTATAAAAAAAGTATCTTTTTTAAGAAAATTCTGTATTCCGGCACCTGTAATTGGCGGTTTACTATTTTCAATACTTACTTTAATTTTAAAACAAAGCAATTTAGTAACAATTGATATGGATACAACTTTTCAGTCACCTTTTATGATAGCTTTCTTTACAACTATTGGACTTGGTGCAAGTTTTAAACTACTTAAAAAGGGTGGAAAGTGCTTAGTTATATATTGGATTCTTTGTGGGGTTCTTGCTATTTCTCAAAATGTTATTGGCGTTGTATTTGCAAAAATTACTGGCATTCATCCTATGTTTGGAATTATGGCAGGTTCGGTATCTATGGAAGGTGGACATGCAGCTGCAGCTGCCTTTGGAAAAACTGCTGAGACTATGGGCGTTAGTGGGGCAAAAACAGTTGCTATAGCAGCAGCTACATTTGGGCTCATATGTGGAGGTCTTATAGGAGGACCTATTGCAAAGGGACTAATAGATAAATACAAATTGAAACCGTCTACAATTAGTGAGTATGATACAACATCCTATGATGAAGTAGTAAATGATGAAAATAGCTCAAAAGTTACAACTAAGAACATTATGATTCATCTAGCTGTAATAACAGTGTGTATGACAATAGGGTCAATTGTAAGTGAGTGGTTTTCAAATGTTACAGGGCTTTCTTTACCAGGCTATGTAGGTGCTATGTTTATAGCAGTAATCTTTAGAAATATAAATGATAAAAAACATATTGTAAAATTAAATTTTAATTTAATAGATATTATGGGAAATACATGTCTTGGAATTTTCTTATCAATGGCATTAATGACATTGAAGCTATGGGAGTTATCAGGACTTGCTGGACCATTATTAATAATAGTTATTGCACAAGTAGTATTTATGATATTATACACTACATTTGTTGTATTTAAGTTAGTAGGAAAAGATTTTGATGCAGCAGTTATGGCAGCTGGAATGGCAGGACATGGACTTGGGGCGACTCCTAATGCTATAGCTAATATGAGTGCAGTTACTGAAAAATATGGACAATCTGCAAAAGCTTTTCTAATAGTTCCATTGGTAGGTGCATTTTTAATTGATGTTATAGGTATTCCAACTATTGTACTTTTTATGAACTTATTTAAATAATTTTTTGAAAATTTAAAATATTTTTAAAAAATAAAAAGAAATAGTAATATAAATTTGTTTACTTTAAAAAGTTTTACAATTAATTATAAAAAAATAAAATATTGTGAAAACCACATAGTTAGTGGCTTTCAATTATAATACAGAAAAGTAATAATGAGTATTCATAATTAAAAAAATTTAAATTAAAAGGAAACTTATATGCATAACTTAAATATAATATAGTATAGGTCGAAGTTTACCTATAAATTATAGTTATGAGGAGTGTTTTTGCATGGGTGAATATTCAGAAAAATATTATTGTAATAATAAACCAGAACACAATAATTTATGTCCAAAAAACAGTTTATGTTTAAAAGACAGTTTAATAAAAGCTTTAGAACTAGTATTAAATTTTGATTATTTAGATTTAACTATAGATGTTCCTGCTCAACATTATGGCTTGAGGTTTTATACTTTATTTAATAGACTTGATGCAGTTGGAGGAATCACTCCTTCATTGACTTATGATGATTTTGTATCTTTACAAGCAGATATAAGTGTACCAGCTGGCTATAATCCAGCATTTGATAATACAGATAGAAACACAATAATACCAGTATGTGCTTTAAGAGCTGTAGCATTTGTAGTTCAACCACGAGGCGTTGACATTTTATTAAGAGAATTAAAAAGATTATATAAAGGCATAAAAATTTATAGTAATGATTGTTCATGTAATAAAGATATACTAGATGTACTAGTTAATTGCAAGTGTAATCCATTTAATAGTACTGCTGTATATGAAATAGGTGTAGACGCTATTGATCGTTCTTTCAATCCTGTAAGAGGTAGAATAGTAGCTTATGATTCTCAATTGGTATGGGTTCAAAGTGTAGAAATTGGTTTTCCACCAACTTTCTATATAGTTCCTTTAAAATATATATCTTTTATTACTATTATGTAAATCAAATACTTTCAATTTTAGAATTTAAGTTAAATGAGCTATTGTAAAGTTAATTAAAATTAATAGAGCAATAGCTCTATTTTCTTTATAAAAATGTGTACAAATCTCAAAATAAGAAAATTAAAAAGTATTTATAAAAGTATAATTTATTCAATGGATATATTAACGTATAGAAGATTAATTTTAATAATAGGTTAAACTTATTTTGTTGGAAAGAAAATAGTAGAGGGGTTATTAGTACTAACATTTTTTTAGCAATTTAGGAACAGTAGAGTTTAAGTTTTATTGATAAAATATAATTAACAAGTGAGAAAAGGAAAGGTGATACATTGAATTACAGCAAGTCTATATCAAAGTGCATTGAATTTATTGAAAAAAATATAAAGATGGATTTGACACCAGAAATAATAGCTAGAGAATGTGGATATTCTACTTTTCATTTTTCTAGAGTATTTAATATTAATCAAGGAATGACTTTAATGGATTATGTAAAAAAAAGAAGACTTGCATTAGCAGCAATAGACCTATTTAGTGGAAAGAAAATAATTGATATTGCACTTGAGTATAGTTTTGATACACATAATGGATTTTCAAAGGCATTTAAAAAAGAATATGGATTTAGTCCTACAGAGTATTTAAAACGTATGGATGGATATTTTGATGAAAAATCAATCTTGAAAATTGGAGGGTATATTATGAATCCTGTTATATTAAAAAAATCAGCATTTAAGGTTGCTGGATATGGTATTAAAACAAATGTTACTAATGGAAATTATACAAAAGATATTGCTTCATTTTGGAGTAATTATGATGGTGAAAATTTAGAAAGTAAAATGTATGAAATCTTAAATCCACCAAAACATGGCGAAGTAGGATTGTGTGTGTCATCAAATGATGAAAGTGGAGATGCAATATATCTTCTTGGGGTTATAGTTGATGATTTTACAAAGGTTACAGATGATATGATATCAGTAGATGTACCAGAAGCAACATATGCTATATTTACAACTCCACCAGTAGACACAAGTAATGATATAGAACAGAAAGAATTTGCTAATATAATAAAAGAAACTTGGAAATATATATTTGAAGATTGGTTTAAAGATAGTAAATATAGATTTGATGAAAGTAAATTGGATTTTGAATTTTACGATGAGAGATGTCATGGAAGAAAAGACACTGTAATGGATATTTATATACCTGTAGTAGAAAGATAATTATTATAAGTAAAATATTAGAATAAAGGAGATGGAGTACTTTAAAAAAGCAATCCATCTCTTTTTTTAGTTATGCTTATATTAAAAATGTTTTTAAAAAATTTAAGATGATAAAATACGGGAGTAATTAAAGTGAAGATTAAGTATTGTAAAATTTACATATAAATGATATTCTTTTCATATCCCCTATAGGGGGATATGAAAGGGTGAGATAATGTCATATTTAAGGAAAAATAAAAATAATATTGCTTCTATTTGTATTTTAGCTATACCTGTAGTTATTGAGAATATTCTTCAAACTTTTTTAGGAACCGTTGACACATATTTTGCAGGTAAAATTAATGATAGTGCAATTGCAGCAATTGGAGTTACAAATTTAATAGTTAATGTGTTTATTACATTTTTTACAGCTATTAGTATAGGAACAAGTGCTATTGTAGCTAGAAATTTTGGAAAAAAAGACATTGATAAAGTAAATTCTGTTATAAAACAATCTATTATATTAGGTGCAATAATTGGTTTAATAGTTGGTTTAATTAATTTTATATTCTATAAACAAATATTAATGATATCAGGTGTTTCTGATAAAGTATTATCTTATGCAACACCTTATTACATAATTGTGGTAGTTCCATCAGTAATTCTTTCTTTAGCACTTATTTTATCTAGTTGTTTAAGAGCAACAAAGGACACTAAGACACCAATGATAGCTACTGGAATTGCAAATATATTAAATATAATATTAAATTTCATTTTTATAAATATAGGAATGGGTATTGTTGGAATAGCACTAGCTACAACAGTTTCACGTATAATGAATGTTGTAATTCTTATAGTAAAACTGAAAAAAAATAAAAATGGAGTTAATCTTCAATTGAAAAAATGGAGTATTGAAAAGGAAACTATTAAGTCTATTGTAAAAATAGGAATACCAGCAGGAATTGAAAAATTAATTATGAGATTAGGTCAAATAGTTTATAATGGTATGATTATTTCTATTGGTATATCAGCATATGTAGCCCATAATGTAGCTGGGAATATTGAAAGTTATTCTTATATACCAGCAATGGGATTTGGTGTTGCCACAACAACCCTTATTGGAATAACTCTTGGAGAGAATAATGTTAAAAGATCTAATGAAATGGTTTTTCTATCATATTCTATAACCACTATTTTGATGGTTAGTATTGGAATTATATTTTTTATTTTTGCGCCACAACTTGCAAGCATTTTTACAAATACAAAAGAAGTTCAAGAAATGGTTATAAAAGTTTTAAGATTGATAGCTCTATTTCAACCTTTTGTAGCTATAACACAAATATTTACTAGTGCGCTACAAGGGGCTGGAGACACTAAGTTCCCTATGTATTCCACTTTGATAGGTATTTGGGGTATTAGAGTAGGGATAGGTTATTTATTTGGTGTTTTATTAGGGTTTGGTTTGATAGGTGTATGGATGGCTTATGTTATTGATATTACAATTAGAGGGATTCTTTTATTAAAGCGCTTCTTAAATGGAAAATGGAAGAAGATAGTTATATAATTAATATAATGAATAAAAAGGAGAATAGTTATATGGATGAAAATAATAAACATAAGCATACACATAAGAATACAAAGGCTGTAGTAAATAGACTTTCACGAGCAATAGGACATTTAGAATCTGTAAAAAGGATGGTTGAAGAAGGTAGAGAGTGTAGTGAAGTATTAATACAGGTTTCTGCGGTAAAATCAGCAATAAATAATATTGGTAAAATTATTTTACAAGATCATATTGAAAATTGTGTTGTTGATGCCATAGAAACAGGTGATGATAAGGTACTTAAAGATTTAAATAATGCAATTGATAAGTTTATGAAATAATATACAAAGGTGAAGATATAAACTTAAGGAATAGTAAATGAAAATTTATTAAATTTACTTATAATAAAAATAGAGTAGGACTTAATTTATTATATTAAGTTCTATTTTGTCATAAAAAATTAGGTCTAGGTATTTTAAAAATATACAATTGATATAAAGTAAAATCTTAATATGTTTTTTAAATTATTATTAGATTTTATAAATATTAAAGGTTTTATTCAAAAATTAATGGGGTATAACTAAAGGAAAGTAACTTTGTATGTGAAAATACTATATATATGTTTTAAAACTTAAGATTTCTTAAGAAATTTTTATAAATACTGTAAACTCTATTTTCTAAAATATATTTATCACATAGAAAAAGGGGTAAGTTTTATGGAAAATATATTTAAAAATATCTTAAGAATTACTATAATAATTTGTGGACTTTTTTATATAGTTATTTATTTATCTGTAGGATTATATGATTTAAATTTAGAAGGAATTAATCTGAACTTAAAAAGTAACCATTTGTCAGAGCAAAAAAAGATTATTAATAAAGATACAGAGTTAATGTTAGTAAATTATGAATATGGTTTAGATGAAGAGTATAAACCTAAAGATTTAACTATACCTAATATAGAGTTTACAGATGAAGCTACAGATGAGGAGAAACATGTATCAGGAATTATTGTAAAGCCATTAGAAGAATTAGTAAATGAAGCTAAATTAGATGGAATAACATTACTTGGAAACTCGGGATATAGGTCGTATAAATTACAAAAAAAGACTTATGGAAGTAGGGTAATGTGGGAGGGCAAAGAAAGTGCAGATGATTATGTAGCTAAACCAGGATTTAGTGAACATCAAACAGGTTTATGTATAGACATTACTAATGAAGATAGATATTTTGTAAAAGGAACAAAAGAAGCTGATTGGCTTGAAAAAAATTGTTATAAATTTGGATTTATTATAAGATATCCTTATGGAAAAAAACATATAACGGGAGTAGAATATGAACCTTGGCATATTAGGTATGTGGGTAAAGAAAATGCTAAGTCTATTTATAATAATGAAATTACCTTAGAAGAATACTTGAAAAATAATCATATATATGGAGGATTAAATGAATAATAATATTCTTGTAGTAGATGATGAGAAGGAAATAAGAGATTTATTAGAAATAAATCTTAAAAATGAAGGGTATACTGTATTTAAAGCAAGTTGTGGAAATGAGGCCTTAAAAATATTGAATAGGGAATATATCAGTCTAATAGTTTTAGATATAATGATGCCAGGAATGGATGGTCTGGAAACTTGCAAAAAGATAAGAGAAAAATATAATATGCCCATTCTTATGTTAAGTGCAAAATCTGAAGATATAGATAAAATACAAGGAATCATGACTGGTGCTGATGACTATTTATGCAAACCATTTAATCAGTTGGAACTTACAGTAAGAATAAGAGCATTACTTAGAAGAGCATACTTTCTAAATGCTAAATTGCAAAATTTAGAAGATGTGATAAGAATAGAATCAATGATCATAGATAAAAACAAACATAAAGTAACTATAAATGATAAAGAAATAAATTTGACAGCAAGGGAATTTGAAATTTTATATTTGTTAGCTAATAATAAAGGAAGAGTTTTTAGTGCGGAAGAAATTTTTGAGAAGGTGTGGAAAGAAAGGTATTATCAGTCAAACAATACGGTTATGGTACATATGAGTAGAATAAGAGATAAAATAGAGGAATATATGGAAGGCAATAAGATAATTCATACAGTATGGGGAGTTGGTTATAAAATTGAGAAATAAAAGACTATATAAATATCGCTTATCTTCATTAGGAGATATATTAATGTCTTCAATATTAACTTTAATAACAGCATATATTATAAAAATATTTTTAAATTATTTATATGTAGAATTTGATAATGATTTTGCTTATTATTTTTGGTTCTTTTGGAGAGTGCTTAAGTATGAGATAGTAGGAGTATATATTAATTTTATAGTAGGATTAGTTTTATTTTTAATTTTCTATTTAATTATAACTTATAAAAAGGATAAAAATTTTATAGCTATTATACAAGAAACTGAAACAATGGCTAATGGAAATTTAGATAAGGAAATACATATTGATGGAAAAGGAGATATTAAAAATTTAGCAGACAATATAAATGATATATCTAAACAACTTAAAAATATAACAGTAGCAGAAAGAAATGCACAAAAGACTAAAAGTGATTTAATAACTAATGTCTCGCATGATTTAAGAACTCCTCTAACTTCAATAATGGGATATTTAGAACTTATTGATAATGATAAATATAAAGATGAAGTTGCACTTAGGTATTATGTTAATATAGCATATGAAAAGTCGAAGAGTTTAAATGTACTTATAAATGATTTATTTGAACTTACTAAAATGCAAAATAATACTATTAATATACATAAGCAAGATATAAATTTAGTTGATTTATTAGGACAGGTAGTAGCTTATTTTGAGTACCAATTTAAGAGTGCAGAAATGGAATCAAGGGTTGATTTTTCAGAAGATAAGTTGGTAGTAAGTGCAGATGGAGATAAATTAGTAAGAGCATTTGAAAACTTATTGTCTAATGCGATAAAGTATGGAAAAGATGGCTATTATATTGATATAAAAACAAAAGCTGAAGAAGATATGGCTGTAATTCAAATTATAAATTATGGTCAATCAATATCATCAATAGATCTCCCTCATATATTTGATAGATTCTATAGGGTAGAAAAGTCAAGAAATAGTAATATAGGCGGGTCTGGATTAGGCTTAGCTATAACTAAAAATATCATTGAATTACATGATGGAATGATATGTGCATATAGCGATGATGAAAAAACTATATTTGAAATTAAATTACCAATAAAAAACTCTACGACAATTTAAAATGTAGAGTTTTTTATTTTTTATTTAAAACTTTAAAATTAATATAAATTTAATATGGTAGGTAAAGTTTATTTTGATAGAGCTGATTTTATATATAAAATTACAATACTTAAGATAATTGGAATTAGGAAAAATCCACGTAAGGAAATGGAAGTTATGTGATATAATCAATTCAAGTAAAAGATTAGAAAGGTAATGTAAAGAATGAAAAGTAGGATTTATACTATGCTAAGAATATTAAATTTTATTTTACTTATTACGTTTTTATTTTTATTTAGAAATGAGAAAATAATGAGTAACTACTATATAAAGTTAGTCTTTTATTTAACAATTGCTATAGCGGGAATTTATGCAATTAAAGATATTTTATTAAAAGTTAAAGAGATATTAAAAGAGTGTTCTAAATATAGGTTTTTTAGAATTGTATTTTATATATTTCTTACAATATTATTTATGTATTTTCTATTTAGTAATCTAATAAATATGATATATCATGTTAAATAGCATTAAATATTATCTGGTAAAATTAACAGTAAAATAAAAGTTTTTTTAACTAGGTATTAATTATAAAGAAATTTAATAAAGAACTCTGCAATATAAAATGTAGAGTTCTCTATTTTTTATTTAAAACTTTAAAATTAATATAAATTCAACTCAAAACCATTTTATGGAATAAAAGTTGACAAATTTTAAGATGTATAATATTATTTTGATTATAAAATATTTTGATTATCAAAATAATTTTTGTAAAAGGAGATTATAATTATGCTTTTTAAAGGATTAAAAATAGGTGATTTAGTAGCGAAGCTACCAATTATACAAGGTGGAATGGGAGTTGGAATTTCATCATCGTCTTTAGCAGCAGCAGTTGCAAAGTGTGGAGGAGTTGGAATTATTTCTACGGCCCAAATTGGATATGACGAAGATGATTTTGAAAAAAAACCAATAGAGGCTAATTTAAGAGCTTTAAAAAAACATATTTTAAAAGCTAAAGAAGAGTGTAAAAATGGAATAATAGGAATTAATATAATGGTGGCAACAAGATATTATGAGGAACATGTAAAAGTAGCATTAGAAGCTGGAGTTGATCTTATAATTTCTGGTGCAGGAATACCAAGAAATTTACCTAAACTAGTGGAAGGATATAATGTAAAAATAGCGCCTATTGTATCAAGTGTAAAAGCTGCAGAATTGATATTAAGAGTTTGGGATAAAAAATATAATAGGATTCCAGATATTATTGTTGTAGAAGGTCCTAGAGCAGGTGGACACTTAGGATTTAATAATGAAGAGCTTGAAAATATAGAAAGCTTAGATTTTAATAAAACAGTTAAAGATATTTTAGAGTTAAAAAGAACTTATGAAGAAAAATATAAAAAACATATATCTATAGTGCCAGCTGGAGGAATCTATAGTGGGGAAGATATTGCAAATTATCTTAAATTAGGTGCAGATGGTGTACAAATGGCAACAAGGTTTGTTGCTACAAAGGAATGTGATGCTCATATAAATTTTAAAATGGCTTATGTAAATGCAAGAAAAGAAGATATAGGAATTGTTAAAAGTCCTGTAGGTATGCCTGGTAGAGCAGTTAAAAATGATTTTATTTTAAAAGTTTCAAAGGAAAAAGAAAAAATAACAAGATGTTATAATTGTTTAATACCATGTGATCCAACTAAAACCCCATATTGTATATCAAAAGCTCTTATAAGTTCAGTAAAAGGGAATGTAGATGACGGATTAATATTTATAGGAGATAATGGATATAAAATAGATAAAATAACTACAGTTAAAGAGTTAATGGATGAATTAGTTGAAGGAATAGAAAGAGCATAAAGTATTTTAGAAATTAATTTATAAATTGATTTAATATGTATTAAAAGCTTGTAAAATTTAATTTTATAAGCTTTTATTAAGTTAATGGTATAAATTTTAATTTACTATGGAAAGTGATTTTATATAGGGTTCTAAGTTGGTATTTAAAATCATGTTTAATATAGACAAAACAAAATAAAAGTAATATAATCATATTAGATATTTAGATAATTGTCTAAATATCTAATATGAAATAAAGAATAAATAACAGGGGGATTAACAATGTTAAAGATAAATAATTTATCTAAAGCTTATATTGGTGGAAAAAAAGCAGTTGATAATGTTTCAATTCAAGTTGAAAATGGCGAAATATTTGGATTTATAGGTCATAATGGTGCAGGAAAAACAACAACTATAAAATCTATAGTAGGAATATTAGATTTTGAGGAAGGGGATATCCTAATAGATAATATTTCTATTAAAGAAAAGTCTTTAGAATGTAAAAAAATTATGGCATACATACCAGATAATCCAGATTTATATGATGCTTTAACGGGAATTCAATATTTAAATTTTATAGCTGATATATATGGAGTAAGTAAAAAAGAACGAGAAGAAAGAATAAAGGAATATAGTGAAAAATTTGAAATAACAACTTCATTAGGTGATTTAATAGCATCTTACTCACATGGAATGAAGCAGAAACTTGCTATAATATCTGCATTAATTCATGAGCCTAAACTTTTAGTACTAGATGAACCTTTTGTTGGTTTAGATCCAAAAGCTGCGCACACATTAAAAGGTATAATGAAAAAGCTTTGTTTAAATGGACATTCTATTTTCTTTTCAACTCATGTTTTAGAAGTAGCAGAAAAACTTTGTGATAAAATTGCAATTATAAAAGGTGGAAAAATTGTAGCTAATGGACCTGTAAATGAAGTTAAAGGAGATAGTTCATTAGAAGATTTATTTATGGAGTTGGTTGATAATGAGTAATTTAATTGCACTTATAAAAGTAGACTTTTTAAATTTAACAGGTATAAATAAGCTACTAAAAGAAACTTCAAAAAAAGAGAAAAGTAGAATAATACTTATGTTTTTAACTGTTGCTATAAGCATTGGAATGGTAGTTTTTATTGCCTCTAAATACTTTATGGAAATAGGAAAGCTGTTAAGTACTGTTGGAGGATTAGAAATTTTATTATATTTTGGAGTTATTGGGAGTACTGCTCTTATATTTTTCACATCATTATATAAAGCACAGGGATTTCTTTTTGGTCAAAAGGATTTTGACTTTTTAATGGCATTGCCATTAAAATCATATACAATACTTTTAAGTAAACTTCTCAACTTAGTAGTTATAAATTATTTGGTAGAGATTATAGTAATGGTTCCACCAGCTATAATTTATTTTATAAATAGTAATTCAAACTTTTTAAATGTTATAAGTTTCATTATACTTTTTATATTTGTACCATTTATACCAATAGTAGTTGCATCTATAATAGCTTTTATAATAAGTTATGTTTCATCAAGAATGAAATATAAAAATTTAGCAACAATAATAATGAGTTTTATAGCAGTAATATTATTTATGGCAATATCTATGAATTTAGATAATAGTATTAGTCCAGAAGCATTAGATGTGAATGGTATTTGTAATATGCTTAAAAAAGCGTATCTACCATCTTACTACTTTACTTTAGCAATAAAAGATTTAAATTTTTTATATGCTTCTAATTTTATATTACTTTCTATAGCAGTATTTAGTTTATTTATATATGTATTTAATAAAAGTTTTAAAGTTATAAATTCTAAACTTATGGAAACTTATAAAAAAGATAACTATAAAATGAAGGACTTAGCTGAGTCATCTCAATTAAAGGCATTAATTAAAAAAGAAATGAAAAGATATTTTTCAAGTAGTGTATATGTTTTAAATACTTTTTTTGGCATAGTTCTTTTAACAATAGTGTCAATAATAGCTTTGTTTTTCGGACAGGATCAATTAATGAAAATTTTAGACATTCCAGTAGCTAAGGACCTTATTGGAAATTTTGTAATAGTAATCATGTCATTTTGTGTAGTAATGACATGCACAACTTCATCTTCAATATCTTTAGAAAGTAATAATTTGTGGATATTAAAGTCATCTCCTATAAGAACAATAGATATATTTAAAAGTAAAATTATCTTTAACTTAAGTCTAATTTTACCAGCTGTAATAATAAATTCGGTATTATTAGCAATAGCATTTAAAGCAACATTAATTCAGTTGCTATGGTATTTAATAATACCTACATTATACGGAATTACAGTAGCTATAGGAGGGCTTATTATAAATTTATATTTTCCAAAGCTTGTTTGGACATCAGAAACAGTAGTAGTAAAGCAAAGTTTAAGTTCATTTTTAGGAGTAATGCTTGGTATGGTTATTGTAGTTATACCGGTTATTAGCTTTATATTTTTAAAAATTAAAAATATAAATATATTTATTAGCATTTTAGCTTTAGTTTTGATATGTATTATATTTATTTTATGTAATATATTAAAAAATAAAGGTGTTGAATTATTTAATAAATTATAATACTATATATAGAGACTTTAAAGGTGGAATTTTATGCAAGACATATAGAAAAAATAATTAATATATAAGTGTATTAATTTATTATTTTTTTATATATCAAGTGTATAGTGGGTTTAAAGGAGGATAATGTGCCTCCTTTAATTTGTTTTATAACACTATATTTACATTTATAAATAATTATATAATAAGGAGAGTTTTAATGGAAAATATATTATTTGAAGATTTAAATCTAGATGAACATATATTAAAAGCTTTAAAAAATTTAGGTTTTAATAAACCGTCACAAGTACAAGAAAAAGCAATACCATATCTTTTAAGAGGGGAAGATATTATAGTTAAATCCCAAACTGGAAGCGGAAAAACTGCAAGTTTTGGTATACCTTTATGTGAGAAAACACAGGTAGAAAATTCAGTAGTACAATCATTAGTATTAGTTCCAACAAGGGAATTAGCTATGCAAGTTAAAGAGGACATATCTAACATAGGAAGATTGAAAAAGGTTAGAGCAGCAGCTATTTTTGGTAAACAACCTTTTAACGATCAAATAAGAGAATTAAAACAAAGAGTACATATTGTTATAGGAACTCCAGGAAGAGTAATAGATCATATTAATAGAGGAACATTAAAAATAGATAACATAAACTTTGTTGTAATAGATGAAGCAGATAAAATGCTTAATATGGGTTTTATAGATCAAATAAAAGAAATTTTAAATGAGATACCTAAAGAAAGGGTTACTTCATTATTTTCTGCAACTATTGAAAAGGAAATTGAAAATTTAAGTAAGAATTATATGAAATCTCCAGAAGTTTTAAATGTTGAATCTAAAGTATTAAATAAGGCTAAAATAGAGGAAAGCTATTTACACGTTGAAGACAAACAAAAATTTAAAGCTTTATGGACTAATATCTACAGTGAAATACCGGATAGTGCAATAGTATTTTGTAATACTAAGGATAAAGTTAAGTATGTGTATGGACTTATGAAAAGAGAAGGATTTTTAGTCGAAGAGCTTCATGGTGATATGCTACAAAATGAACGTATGCAAGTTATGGAAAAATTCAAAAACAAAGAGTTTAAAATTCTTGTTGCAACAGACATAGCAGCAAGAGGTATACATGTAGATAGTATAACCCACGTGTTTAATTATGAAGTACCAATGGAAAAGGAAAGTTATGTGCATAGGATAGGAAGAACTGGTAGAGCTGGTAAGGAAGGAAAGGCAATAACTTTTGTTGATAATTATGAAAAAAGATTTTTAAAACAAATAGAAGAATATGTAGGCTATGAAATAAAAGAGGGAGAATTCCCAACTGATGAAAAAGTTAGAGAAGGAAAGAAAAAGTTTAAAGAAAGTCAAAATGATTTAAAAGATAATAAAAAGAAAATTAGTAAAGAGACTATACATAGTGATGTTGTAAAACTTTATATAAATGGTGGAAAGAAGAAGAAGATAAGAGTAATAGATATAGTTGGAGCTATAAGCAATCTTGAAGGAATTACTGGTGATGACATTGGTATAATAGATGTTCAAGATGGATGTTCTTTTGTTGATATATTAAACGGAAAAGGAAAAAAACTTTTAAGCAGTTATAAAGAAATATCTGTAAAAGGAAAAAAGGTTAAAATTCAAAAAGCTAAAAAATAATTAAATTAAAAAGAAAACTTTGATAAGCTGGTATCTATAGATAAGACACTTTTAGTATTGTGTACAGTCTATAATAGGTACCAGTTTATTAAGTTAGATTATTTGTCAATTTTTTTAAATAGGTTTACACCAGATAATACACATAATATTGCTGAAAATCCTAATCTTGCCCAATCCATAGACAGCCATAAATCTCCACCTAACACTACATCAGGTGAAGTATCAAATTCATCAACATAAATTCCCATATTCCAAAACAATTTAGTACTTTTTTGGATTACAATTGTTTAGAATAAATAATTTTAATATAAAAAAAGCAAGGGAGCTTTGCAGTTTTAACAAAAGGTTAATTTTAAATAGCTCCCGTTGCTACTATAAGAATTTAGTGTTAAAGAAAATATTTTTATTACTTACAAAACTAACTTTTATATCAGGGTTATAATATAAAATGAAAACTTCATTTAAAATGGTTTCTATAGGAGAAGAAAGTTTAATTGTATTTTTAGAGAAAAGAACTTCACTATAAACTACAATGACAACTTGTCCTATAAAATCTAATATCTCTATAGGCAAGTAGTATTTTGTAAGCAAACAGCCTTTAAAATACATATTATTATAAAGTGCAATATAAAATAAATGTGCAACATCTTCTTCTGTGAAAGAGGAAAATTCAAAATTAATTTCTGTATTAGAAGAATCGAACACTCTAACATATACTGTTGTATCTTTTAGATTATAAAACTTTGGAAGTATTGCTCTAATACACTTTGCTATATTGTCATTACAATTTACAAATACATTTATAAGATATATATTATTTTTCAAGAATATAGGTTCTTCTATTTTAATATATGAGTAGTTACCAATTGCAAAAGTAAGTTTTTGTTTAAGAATATTTAAATCTTTTTGAAAAGCATTTTCTAGCATACTAACACCTCTATGGTATGAAGTTACTAAGGGATAAAACTTAGTATATTATAAAATACTTCTACAAAACTACTCTGTAAAGTATAAAATTAATCATAAAATAGTTTATTATGGTCTTTCAAATTGACATTAAATTTATTTATTTCAGAACTTGAATACATAAAATAGTGATAAAAGCTTGTAATAATCTAAATTTAAATTAGAGCTTGTTTCACTATAAAATATGGTAAGTTAAAATATAGTTCTGTACTTTAATATATGTGAAAAACGGATAAGTTGGCACTTAAATTTAAAAAAATATATTTACATAAAATAAGATAAAACATAAAATATTACAATAAGGCATTGGGATTGTATAACATATTGAAAAATAATACATTAAAGTAAAATATATTAATTACTTTAAATAGAGAATGTTAACATTATTTGCAATGAAAAAATAATTATTTAACCGGTTATTGTTGATAATTTAAATTTTATAGTATAACATTTATGTAGTAACTACCAAAATGTTCAATTAGTAAATTAAAAGTAGGTAAATAGATTTGAAATTTAACTTTTAATAATTTTATTTATCTTTATCAAAAGGTTGGTTTAAAGTGAAAAATTATTTTGTTATTTAACAATGTAATAAGTTTACAGACCTATATTTTGTTAATATTACTAAAATTAAATATAGAAATATAGTGAGGTATTAAAATGTCAAAAATATTAGTATTAGCGGAAAAACCTAGTGTAGGAAGAGATTTAGCTAAGGTTTTAAAATGTAATTCAAATAAAAGATCATATATAGAAGGAAATAAATATATAGTTACTTGGGCTTTAGGTCATTTAGTAACATTAGCATCACCAGAAAGCTATGATGATAAATATAAAAGCTGGAACATGGAAAACTTACCGATGCTTCCCAATAAAATGAAACTTGAAGTTATTAAGAAAAGTTCGAAACAGTTTTATGAAATAAAAAAACTTTTAGGAAGAAATGATATAGAGTCTGTAGTAATTGCAACAGATGCAGGTCGTGAAGGTGAACTTGTTGCAAGATGGATACTTGATAAATGTCACTATAGAGGATCCCTTTCAAGACTTTGGATAAGTTCTCAAACGGATAAAGCTATTTTAGATGGTTTTAAAAATTTAAAAAATGGAAAAGAATATGAAAATCTTTATAAGGCAGCAACAGCTAGAGCAGAGGCTGACTGGGTTGTAGGATTAAATGTTACAAGAGCATTAACTTGTAGATATAATGCATCTCTTTCAGCAGGAAGAGTTCAAACTCCTACACTTGCAATGATTGTAAATAGAGAAAATGAAATTAAGCATTTTAAACCAAAAGCATACTATACAATAAATGGGAAATGCAATGGGTTTAATTTAACACATGTAGATAGTAAGAATAATTCTAGAATATTTGATGTGAAAGTGGCAGAAAGTATAGTTGCTAAAACAAATAAAGAAGAAGGAACTGTAGTAGAAGTTAAGGAAAGTGCTAAAAAGAATTATGCACCTATGCTTTATGATTTAACAGAACTTCAAAGGGATTGTAATAAAATATTTGGATATTCGGCAAAACAGACTTTATCTATAATGCAAAGACTTTATGAAAATCATAAAATATTAACATATCCAAGAACAGACTCAAGACATATAACAACAGATATAGTTCCAACATTAAAAGATAGATTAAAATCTGTTTCTTTTGGGAATTATAGAATGTTTTGTGATGATATAATAAGAAAAGGTATTAAAGCTAATAAATCTTTTGTAGATAATAATAGAGTAAGTGACCACCATGCTATAATTCCAACGGAAGAAAGAGTAATTATCTCACATTTAAGTAGTGAAGAACGCAATGTGTATGATTTAGTTATAAAAAGATTCTTATCTGTAATGTTGCCGCCGTTTGAATACATTCAAACAACAGTTGATGTAAATGTAAAAGGCGAAAGATTCTTAGCTAAAGGTAAAGTTGTACAGTCTAAGGGATGGAAAGCTGTATATGATAGAGAAATGGATGATGACAAAGAGGATATAGATGATTTAAGAGAGCAAATGCTACCTAAATTTGAAAAGGGTGAAAAAGTTAAAATTTTATCTGTGGACATGAAAAAAGGAGAAACTAAACCACCTGCAAGATTTAATGAAGGTACATTGCTATCTGCTATGGAAAATCCACAAAAATATGTTCATGTAGATAAAAATGCTGCTAAGACTTTAGGTGAAACAGGTGGAATTGGTACTGTTGCTACAAGAGCTGATATAATAGAAAAATTATATAATATGTTTTATATTGAGAAAAAAGGTAAAGATATAATTCCTACATCAAAAGGAATACAACTAATAGATTTAGTTCCTGAAGATTTAAAATCACCACTTTTAACTGCGCAATGGGAAAGTGATCTAGAACTTATAAGCAAGGGTAAGGCTAATGATAAAAAATTTATAACTTCTATGAGAGATTATGCAACTAAACTTGTTGGAGATGTAAAATCAAGTAGTGATAAATTTGTACATGACAATGTTACTGGAAGTAAATGTCCAAAATGTGGGAAATATATGTTAGAAGTAAAAACTAAAACTGGTGTTATGAATGTATGCCAGGATAGAGAATGTGGACATAGAGAATCTATAAGTAGAACAACAAATGCAAGATGTCCAGAGTGTAAGAAAAAGCTTATTTTAAAAGGACATGGAGAAGGACAAATTTATGTATGTTCTGGTGCAAACTGTAACTTTAGAGAAAAAGCTTCATCATTTAATAAAAGATTTGATAAAAAAAGTGATAAAGTTAATAAAAGAGATGTAAATAATTATATGAAGAAGATGAAAAAAGAAGCTGACGCACCAATAAATGATGCTTTTGCAGGATTAATGGATTTATTTAAAGAATCAAATAAATAGGATTAGAATAAAAAACAAGTGAAATAAAAGGTATGAAATAGTGTAAAGAAGACTAGAGCTTTAACTATTTCATACCTTTTCTATGTAATTATAGTGGATTTGTTTACTATATTATATAAATTATGTAAAATATAAGAAGGTTTAATGTTATTATTCTTATTTATAATGTTGTGATATGTTTAAATATTTTGTAAAATATCATAAATTTATTATTTTAGGGGGAAATTTAATGGAAAATAATTCGGAAGTAGTTTCTTGGAAGAAGATTATAACCATATTATTTTTAGGATGGACTATTATTTGGATTAGTAGAACAGTTTTAAATCCTGTTTTACCCAACATTAAAGAGGGGTTAAATGTTCAATCTGATTCAAGATTAGCATTAGTATTTAGTTCTTATTTTTTAGCTTACACTTTAATACAAATACCAGCAGGTATAATGTCAGACAAATATGGGGAAAAGAGAATTTTAATACCAAGTTTTATTATTTTTGCAATAGCTAGCTTTTGTATGGGATTAGCACCTTCAATAGAAGTTATGTATATTGCTAATTTCTTTTGTGGATTAGCTAGTGGTGTATTTTTTGCTTGTTCCTACTCTCTTTCAATAAAAAATATTCCGTTAAATAAAAGAACTTTTTCAAATGCAGTGATTAATAGTGGTACGGCTATTGGTATGGAAATTGGGATGATAGGATCTACATTCTTAAGTATCTTAGGTTTAAAGTGGAGAACACTATTATTTATTACTAGCGCAATTATTGTAATGGTACTATTAATTTTTATAAAATTTTTACCAAACAATACACCAATAGTGAAAAAATCAAAAAGTGAAGGAACTTCAAAAACTTCATTAAAAACTATTTTAAATTTAAGATTAATAGCTGTTTCATTTGTTTACTTTTCAATTTGTTATGGATATTACATGATGGCTACTTGGTTACCTAATTTTCTACAAGCTGAACGTGGATTTGAAGGGATGATGGTGGGGTACATTTCTGCTGTAAGTGCATTTTCGGCATTACCAAGTGCAATATTTTTTGGAAAAATTTCTGATAAATTTAATAAGTATAAATTAAAAATAATAGTTTATCTTATTATACTTTCGGCAATCGCACTTTATGTCAGTGCGCAGGCTAGTTCAAAAGTAATATTATTGATTGGATTAATTTGTTATGGCTTCTTTGGAAAACTTGCAATAGATCCAATTATTGTTTCTTATGTTGCAGAGATTACAGAACCAAAGAATTACGGATTAACTTTAGGGATATTTAATTTCTTTGGAATGTCCGGTTCAGTACTATCCCCTTATATAACAGCAGTAGTTTGTGATTTAACAGGTTCAAAAGTAATAGGTTTTTATCTATCTACAATATTAATGATGTTAGGAGCTTTAATTTTATGGATTAGTAGTAGAAAAAGAAAAAGTAATAAGTTGAATAATGCATCTATTTAAAATTAGATAGTAGTATATAGAAAAAGTATAGGTGTAAAATTAAGTTTAAAAATTAGAAAATCGTAGTGGGAAGAGTAATAATAAAAAAATTTAGAATGTTAATCTGTGAAATTTTTAAAGAAATTATAGATATATTTTATTGAACTAAAATTTTAAGAATACTTATCATAGGTATTGAATTACATTTATATACATTATAATATAACTAGGGGTTTAAGGAATAGGGGGGAGTGTAAATGAAAAAAATTTCAGTAATTATTATTACAATGTTCTTATGTGTATTTTTAATAGGTTGTGAAGAAGAAAAAATTACAGAAGAAATGTATAATGCTTATTTAAATGAAAATGTTAAGGCATTAAATTTAGAAGAAGTTGATGATTTTTCAAATTTAGGCTTTCTAGATTCAGATATGAAAAAATCAGATTTGATTTTAATAGGTGAAGGCCATGGAACTAAAGCTAATTATTCTATTAAGATGAAGTTTTTAAAGTATATGAGTAAAAATTTTGATTTAAAATATCTATTGCTTGAAGGTAGTTATGTTAATAGTATAAAAATAAATAGATATTTGGATACAGGTGATGAAAAGCTTTTAGATGATATATATTTTTCAAATAAAGAGGACTATGAATTTTACAAAGAATTATATAAATTCAACTCAAGTTTAGATAAAAAGGATAGAATTATCACTTTAGGCATAGATGCAGCAACAACTGATGAAACATTAAATTATCTACAAGAAGAATTATCTAAAATAAAATTAGATAGCAAAAGTAAACAACATCTTAAGAAAATTATAGAAATTAATAAAATAAGTACTGAAGTAGCAAATAATAATAGCGTTAATAAGGAAGATTATAACAATGTAAAACAATCCATATTAAAGCTATATGAAGAAATGAATGGTTATAAAGATTATTATAAGAAAAATTTAAGCAAAGAAAATAATAGAGATTTATTTTTAGTATTAAATTCAATATACAATACTCAAAATGCTATTAATTTTGATGATGAAAATAAAAATTTAGATGAGATATTAAGCAATATTACTAATATTAGAGACAATATTATGTATAACAATTTTAAAACAATATCAAAATATTTTAATGAAGGAAAATATTTTGGACAATTTGGCGGACAACATTGCTATACTGCTTCAGGGATAAACTTATCAGATGAGTTAAAAGAAAATGAATCTTTTAGTACGTTAATTAATGAAGATAATAATGTTAAAATGATCACTATAATGACATTATATGAAAACTGCAATCACTATTTAAATGGTGTAATTAATTACACAGATTATAATAATAACAATATAATTGAAAAACACATAAATACTGATAACTCCATAATTAAATTAAATGGAGAAAAATCACCATACTCAAAAACTTTAGATCAAAATTTATTAATTGGAGATGAAATTATATTGGATAATGATAAAGTAACAACAGACTATTTTCAATATATAATTCTAGTTAAAAATTCACCACAAGTAGACCCATTAGAGTAAAGATAATAAATGTGAATATTAAATAAAAAGGGCAAATATATCTGTCCTTTTTATTTAATAACATAATTAATTAGGAATAAAATAAATTTTGCATTAGTTATTTTTTACTAGCTTATGTATACTAAGACTTATTATAGATGATAGAATCATTGAAATCCATCCTATTAACCAATATGAACCAAATTTACCTTTAATTAAATCTATTAAAATACATACCACGGACACTGACAAAGTAGCTAATCTAAGAAAATTTAATAATTTATTTTTTCTCACTATAATTCCCCTTAATTTTTAAAATCAATTAATATATAGTACGGAATTTAAATCTATACATATATATTTATAATTTGTATATATTAAAAAATATAATCATTTTTAAATTAGAGTATTTCAACATATCTCTTTGCATAATGGCTACATATTAATTGTATAATCATAATAAAAGCTCCACAACTGGCCAGTATAGATTCCTTTGTTAAAATTAAAAGTATTCCTAAAAACATAATGTATATTGAGCATATGTAATTTTGTCTAATCATAATTTTAGTGAAGTTTTCTTTGTTTGTAACTATATATTTTTCTTTAGAAATGCCATATAAATTGCTAGATGAGGCTTCTTTTTTTATAAGAGTTTGGACAAACATAATAATTCCTAAAATAAAAAAAATTGCCCCTATAATTAATGAAATCATATTTTTCATCCCTTTCCACAATAGTTATTTATATACTAATTATAACATTATTTAACATACAGTTAATAATTAAATAAAATATGTTATTTTAGATAATAAAAAATAAGTATAAAAAATAGTAAAAAATAAAATAAATAGTATAGCGTTATTAAAAGAAATGTGATATACTTTTTAAAGAAAAAAGTATTTTTGATTAAAGTATTATACTATATTGATATTTTGAAAATAAATAGTGTTTAACATTTTTAGTGATATATACATAATTTAAAATAGATTTACCTTTAAATATAAATTATATTAGTGTTGGAGGAAAGCGTATGAAAAATTGTTTGATAGCTCAATCAGGAGGTCCAACTTCTGTTATAAATTCAAGTGTAATAGGTGTTTTTGAAAAAAATTTAACATATAAAAAATTTGATAATGTGTATGCAGGTATAAATGGGATTGAGGGTATATTAAATGAGAATATAGTAAATTTATCTGAAATTGATAAAGATATTGTTTGTAATCTTAAATATACTCCATCATCAGGATTGGGATCTTGTAGATATAAATTAGAAAATGCTAATAGTTCTAAAGAAGAGTACATAAAATTATTTGAATTACTTTCTAAATATCATATAGATACATTTTTTTATATCGGTGGTAATGATTCTATGGATACAGTAAATAAATTAAGCATTTTCGGAAAAGAGATAAATTCTAATATTAAGTTTATAGGAATACCTAAAACTATAGATAATGATTTAGATGTTATGGATCATACACCAGGTTTTGGTAGTGCAGCTAAATTTATAGCAACAACGGCATTGGAAAATAGTTTAGATGCTGATGTATACAACACTAAAAATGTTTTTATAATTGAGTCTATGGGAAGAGATACAGGATGGTTAGCTGCAAGTGCAACTATTGCAAGAATAAATAATAAGCCAGTAGTTGATTTTATATATATACCAGAAATGCCTTTTGATAAAGTAAAGTTTTTATATGATGTGAAGAAAAAACTTGAAGTTAAAAATACAGTAACTATAGTTGTTTCTGAAGGGCTAAGAGATAGAGATGGGAACTTTATATCACAAATGAATTCCTTTGGTACTGATAAATTTGGACATGCTCAATTAGGTGGTGTAGCCAATTATCTTAAAAATTTATTAAAGCAAAGTGGTGTGAAAAAGGTAAGAGCAGTTGAATTATCTACACTTCAAAGATGTTCTATGCATTATGCATCTCAAAGGGATATAGAAGAAGCATATAATTTAGGAGAATTTGCTCTAGAGAATTGTGAAAACATAGAAAGTGGCTATATGGTTGCTATAAAAAGGGTGAATAATATTCCATATAAATCAGAAGTATTTACTTTAAGCACAAATTTAGTTGCAAACAAGGTCAAATACTTTCCGAAAAATTGGATTAATAATGAATGTAACAATGTAACTGATGAAGCTTATGAATATACACTTCCTTTAATATTTGGTGAACCTAAAATTCAATATGAGAATGGTTTGCCTAAATATGTGAAAATAAAATAGCTAACGAGATTTATTAAATGGTGCAAAACCTATAGCACCATACCTTGAATTTTATCCATATAAAAGCCAATGGGTTTAGTGCCCATTGGCTTTACTATTTAAGTACAATAGAGTATTATATAATTTTGAAAGATATAGAAATATAGTTAGGAGTGTTGTTAAATGGAAGTTAAATTATACCCAAAGGAAAAAAATGATAAATACGGTTATATAGATGAGTTGGGAAATTTAATTATAGATTATAAATTTGATTTTGCAGATGAATTTGAAAATGATATAGCTTTAGTAGAAATAGATGGGTTATGTGGATTTATAAATAGGGAAGGTAAGATAATTATAAATCCTAAATATGATGATATAAATTATTTTAATGAGGGTGTTGCAGTTGTAGAAATACATCATAAGTTTGGTTACATAGATGAGAGTGGAAATGAAATTATAAAACTTAAATATGAAGAAGCTAAAGGTTTTACACAGGGTCTTGGAAGTGTAAAATTACTAGGGAAATATGGGTACATAAACAAAAAAGGTGAAGTTGTTATACCTTTTTCTTATGATGACGCAAGTCAATTTGAAGAAGAATTGGCTTTAGTACGCAAAGGAGAAAAATTTGGATTTATAAATTGTAGTGGAGAAGTTATAGTGGACTTTATATATGATTTTGGAAGCAGTTTTAGTGATGGTCTAGCGGTAGTAGCTATAGATGACAAGTTTTTCTTTATAGATAAGAATGGAAAAAAAGTTTTTGATAAAGAATTTGAATTTGCCAATGGATTTAATGAGGGTCTAGCAGCGGTAAGTTATAATAATTTTTATGGTTTTATAGATAAAACAGGTGAATTTGCTATAGAAAATAAATATATATGGTGTGATAATTTTATTTCTCAGTACGCAGCTATATTTGATGGGGATAAGTATGGGTTTATAAATAAATCTGGTGAAATTGTTATACCTTGTAATTACGAAAATGTATTTGATTTTAATGAAGGATTATTCTCAGTACAGTTAAATGATAAATGGGGTTTTGTTGATGAAAGAAATCAAGTGATAATACCATTTGAGTATGACGAAGTAGAAAATTTTTATGATGGAGTGGCAAAAGTTATAAAAGATGAATCTGAAATGTATTTAAATAAAAAAGGTAATATAATTTAGAAAATCAATATTTGATATAAATTGAAATTTTATAAAATGCCGTAAAAAAGAAAATTTAAGAGTAATAAGATAAGCATTTGGTTAGTATATTATTAGAGATTTAGATAAATATTAATATAGAAATAGAGCAAAATAAATTTGCTCTATTTTTAAAATTAAGCACGACAAATATATTTATTACTTTAAAAATAAACAAATTTCAAAATAATCTTAACTTATTCTAAATTATTTGATAAAATTTATATTAATATATGATTATGATAAATTTATAAAGATTTTAGTCTTAGATAAATACATAATTGAACAACTAGAAGAATAATATATTAAGTATTTATTTAAAATAAATTATGTGATTAACGAGGCCAAAAATCTAAGTTTATTTTGAAGTTTTATTATCAATGATATAGGGAAACAAGCTCAAATTTAAATTTATACATCAAATTTTTGTTATCAGTTGAGAAAAATAAGTACAAATATAGTTAGTTAAGAATTATGAATTATGAATTTAGGATGAAAGTGGCAACCACTTTCTGAAAATGATTTAAAAAAATCTATCAATATAATTTGCTTTGCAAATTTATAAAAAGGTACGTTGGGGATTACTAGGAACGAAGTGAGTAGTAATAACCACAACTGTTCACTATTCACTCTTAACTAAAATAATCTGTTAGTTATTGATAAAATATTAATTTAAATTTTCTCATTTGATAAATGAATAAGTTTAAAATTTAATTTGGAATCCTATAGTATTTAAAAAGTTATTAACAAATTTAAAGATAGATAAACTTTAAAGGAGAGGTAATTTATGAAAAGTCCTAATTTAATATACGATACTGATAACAATGTAATACTAGATAAAGTAGACGTTACTGGCTACGTATGTGGAGAATTTGTAGAGTTTTCTACAAGTTATATTTATGAGAATAGAGGGGGAAATGATGTAGAGGCGGTATTTACATTCCCAATTCCAGAAACAGCAGTACTTTCAGGATTTGAGGCAAATATTGGTGGAAGAACTATAAAGACTACTATTGAAAGTAAAGAAGAAGCAGAAAAGATTTGTGATAAATTAAAAGAAGAAAGTTCTAATTTTTTATTAGAAGAAATTAATGCAAATGATTTTAAAATATCTATAGGAAAAATTATATCAGGAGAAACTATAAAACTTAAAATATCATATATAGAAGAATTAGAATATGAAGAAAAAAGTTTAAAACTTACAATACCTCAAATTGTTGAACCGATAAACATAGAAAATAGCAAGAATTTGATGAATGAAAATGATTATAAATGCTATTTAAATTTATTAGTTGAACCTTTTAATGAAGTAGAATTTGAAAGCTCAACTCATGATATAGCAGTTGAAAAAGGCGATGGATATATATATAAAATTTATTTTAATAAGACAGAATATTTAGATAGGGATTTAGTTATCTATATAACAGAAAAAGAATTAGAAGAAACAACAGGAATGATATATGAAAACCCTAAAGATAATAGTAATATATTGTATTTAAGATTTATGCCAGATATAGAAGAGGAAGAAGAAAATTTGGTACATGAGTATGAATTTTTGGTAGATATATCTAGTTCTATGGAGGGAGAAAAATTATTACAAGCTAAAAATGCTCTTCAAATATGTCTTAGAAGCTTAAATGATAAGGATACTTTTAATATAGTTGCTATGGGTGATACGCTTCATTATTTTAATGAAGGTGGAAAAGTCCTATATAATGAAGAAAACTTAATTTTAGCTTCAAAATTTATTGATAATCTTCAATGTGAAGATGATGCGCTAATATTTGAAGGTATAAAACATGGATTAAAAGATGACCATAAAGGAAAGGAAAATACTATATTACTATTTACTGATGATATAGTAGATGATGAAAAAGAAATATTAGATTATGTTGAAAAAGTTTGTGAAAATAGTAGAATATTTCCTTTTGGTATAGATGCATCAGTAAATACGTATTTTATAAACAAATTAGCTAGAATAACTTATGGTAAAGCAGAGTATATAAATGATAACAATAAAATTGAGGATACTATATTAAACCAATTTAATAGAATAAGGGGATTGCAAGTTACAGATATAAAATTAGATTTTGGAGATATGAATGTTGAAAAAACATATCCTAGAACTATAGAGTATATGTATGATGAGGAGCCATTTTCTATATTTGCTAAAGTAAGAGGAAAAGCAGAAGGGGTAGTTACTTTAACTGGAATGGTTGGAGAGAGGAGAGTTCAAAGAAGAGTTAGTTTAAATAACTTAGAGCTTGAAGAAAATGCAAATGTTATAGAAAAAGTTTGGTATAAAAAAAGATGCGATTCTATTGAACAAAGAATAAGATTTGAAAGAAGTGAAGTTTATAATTCTATGAAAAATAAACTTATAGAATTATCTAAAAAGATTGGAGTCTTAACAAGTAAAACATCCTTTATTCTTATAGAAGAAGTATATGATCCAGTTTTAAATACTGCATTTAAAAAATTTCTACCAGTTAATATAAAATATGAAGAAAGTGACAATATAGATGATTTTTGTGGAGTATATTACAGAAATTCTTTAAATAAAGATTTTTCAGAAGCTACTAGAAAAGAAATGATGAGGATTTTAGCATCTCATCAATTTGCAAGTGGAGCGTTCTCAGATTCAATATTAGATACTAGTGAGGATAAAATACTATATACAGCTAAGTCTATTATAGGATTCACTGAAGGAAAAGAAGAAATAAATATATATAAAAACCTATTAAATAAAGGATTATCATATATAGTTTATGCTTTAAATGATGAGATAGAAAATTATAGTGAAACTACAATTATCGCTTGTTACTTAGCCTTTAATCAATCGCTGAAAAGGATAATTATTAAAAATGATAAAAAATCTTGGGCGAAAAAATGGAATGAAACTTTTGAAAAGGAATTAATAAAAAGAAATATTGATATAAATAAAGCTGAAACCATATTAAAATCAAGTATAGAGAATGAAAAATTAGAGGACAATACTTTAAAAGGATTAATAGATCATTTGGTGTTAAAATAGGAATAAGTATAAAATAAGGTACTAAAAAAGTGCCTTATTTTTAGTTAAATATGTATTTTGTTGCAATAAGTTATGATAAATTACTATGAAAACACATTGTAAACCTAATATAAAAATGAGTTGACAATACTTTAAAATGATTGTAAACTTAAAATATAAATTAAAGTTTACGGAGGGGAATATGAAAATTACAGTTAAAGACATGATAATATGCGGGCTATTTGTGAGTATAACCGCACTTCTTGCACAGATAGCAATTCCATTGCCTTTTTCAACGGTCCCGATTACAATGCAGGTTTTTGCAGTGGTTCTAACTGGTGTTGTTTTAGGTAGCAAAAGAGGTTTTATATCACAAATAATATACATATTACTAGGTTCTATAGGAATACCAGTTTTTACACAGCTTAGTGGAGGTTTTCATTTAATAGTAGGTTACACTGGAGGATTTATTTTATCATTTCCCTTAATAGCTGCGTTAATGGGGTATATATCATACAAGACAGATAAATTATATTATATGATATTAGGTGTAATAGGTTCTATGATTATAAATTATGGACTAGGGGCTATGCAATATGCTTTTCTAGCACAAGTTACTTTAAAAGATGCATTAATAGTTTGTGTAGCGCCATTTATCGTAGTTGATATAATAAAGTACATAGCAGCAATTACAATAGGGTTAACACTAAAAAAAAGATTAAAATTATAGATTTAAGAAGTTATTGCAAAGCTAAATTCAATTTAGCTTTGCAATAACTTTTTTTATTATATAAAAGTTACTTTGTTCTTGATTAATTATTTATATACTGTCAAAGCTTTAGATAAGAATAGTCATTTTAGGAGGGATTTTATTTTGGCTAGACAGGCAAGAGTCAAAGCAGAAAATGCAATATATCATGTAAGAATAAGAGGATGCAAAGCAAAACCTTTGTTTGAAGATAATTATGATAAAGAAATGTTTATGGACAAAGTATCAAAAAGCATGGAAAAATATAAATTTAAGATATATGCTTACTGTTTAATGGATACGCATGTTCATCTTATAGTGGATTCATATGGTGGTGATATCTCAGTTATTATGAAAAGCATAAAAGAGAGATATACATTTTATTATAATAAGAAAAAAAGATCAAATGGAACATTATACAAAGAAAGATTTGAAAGTACCATAATAGAAGGTGATGGATATCTAATAGCAGCATCATTATATATTCATAGAAATCCAAAAGACATTATAGGTTATAGAAACACTCCAGAAACTTATAGATTTTCAAGTATAAAATCATATACAGGAGGTATGGATGAATTTAAAGTAGTGGATAGCGAATTTATATTAAGCATACTAAACAAATTTAAATATTTTGCTGTAAAAGACTATGTAAAATTATTTAATGATACTATGAATATTGAA
>NZ_LFRG01000032.1:0-46277 GCF_001573875.1 Clostridium sp. ATCC 25772 | reverse complement strand
CCTATTATGTTTGATTAACAACTTCATAATACAAGGAGGTGCATTTTTTTGCAAACTCCGTTTTAAATAATAAACAGAAATGTTCTTAACTCTTAACTCTTAACTAGAAAAGTCCCTCTTGTGATGGAGGCAGAACTTTGAGTGATTGCTTGCTTAGTTGAGGTAGAGAGTTTGGAAAAATTGACAATGGACAAAGGACAATTGACAATGTTGGTTGAAACTGGACTACCAGTTTCTTTGAATTAGAGGGAGTAAATTTTGAGTTTGAGGGATAAAATTAGCCAAAGCTAAATTCAAGGTATACAGCCGTAACAAGAAGGACAGGCGTATCAAAGTATATTTTCCATAAGTGATTGTCACAGTGAAATCGAAAGGTTATCAATAAAATCTAAAGAAATCAAAGCCGGTCCTTAAGATAGTTAATAGTTAAGAATTAATAGTTAAGAGTTCAGGATGAAACTGGATCACCAGTTTCTTTGAAATAAAGTAGCTTTGCTACGTAGAGGTTAGGGACTGGCTTTGATTTATTAGTGGAAAAATAAAAAAAATAGGAGAGCATCAAGTGTTAGCGAAGAAAATAAATTTATCGTGCCTGTCCCATTTGTTATGGAGCTAAGATTATAATTTATTGCTTACTTAGATTTTGTTAGTAAAACTAGATTCAAAAATACGTTGAGAATTACTAGGAACGAAGTGAGTAGTAATAACCACAACTGTTAACTATTCACTCTTAACTCTTAACTGAAAAAGTCCCTCTTGTGATGGAGCCAACACTAGGGGTAATTGCTTGTTTGAAAATTTTACTAAAACCAAAATAGGGGTACTGGTTCTTTGATTATTTTGTTATGGGAATAAAATAAAAAAATTAAGGATTAAGAATTATGAATTAAGAATTCAGGATGAAAGTGGTAACCACTTTCTGAAAATGATTTAAAAAAGAATGTAATTTGTTTTATAATTTATACAAAAAGTTCTTTATTAAAGCTATCAATTTCATTTACATAAGTTGTAAATTTTGTTAACATATATTTATGATCATATAAGGTATAAAAGGGGTGGTTGAGTCATGAAGAAAAAGATAACTTGTTTATTGATAAGTGCTATGGTTGCAGGAGTTTGCTCTACACCTATCAATGCATATGCTGCTAATAATAGAGTTACTAGAATAAATGGTAGTGATAGATATGGAACATCTATTGAAATCGGAAAAAAATTTGTAGGAGATGAAAGTGTAGATGCCGTAATACTTGCAAGTGGAAAAGATTATCCAGATGCATTAACAGGTTCTATACTTTCTAAAAAATATAATGCTCCTATAATTTTAGTTGATTATGATCCTAAAACTAGTATGGAGCAAATAGCATTTATTCAATCAAGATTGAGCCCTAATGGAAAAGTATATCTATTAGGTGGAGAAAAAAATATAAACAATAATTATATTAACTATTTAAAACAAATAGGATATAAAAACATAGAAAGAATTGGTGGAGTAGATAGATATGAAACCAATACAAAAATAGTAGAAAAGGCTGAAGTAAAGGAAGGAACACCAGTTATAATAGCTAGTTCTAAAAGCTTTGCAGATGCATTAAGTATGTCACCAATATCAGGGGCTAAGCAATATCCAATATTGTTAACAGAAAAAGATACTTTGACAAGTAGTGCAATTAAACAAATAGAAGAAATAAAACCTAAAGAAGTATTCATAGCTGGTGGAGTAGGCGCTATAAGTGATGAAGTACAAAATGAAATTAAAGATATAATAGCCAATACAAAAGGAAATGAAGTTATACGTTTATCTGGAAAAGATAGATATGAAACATCTATGGAAATATTAAATCACTTTAGTAAAGAATTGAAAGATGACAGTATTTTTATAGCTAGTGGAAAAACTTTCCCAGATGCATTATCAGGAAGTGCATTAGCATCAAAAACAGAATCACCAATACTTCTATCTAATTCACAAACTATTGTTGATTCAAAACCAGAACTAGATAATTATAAATCAGTTAATATACTAGGTGGTAAATTTTCAGTAGAAAAATTTACAGAACAAAGATTAAATAATGAAGAAAGCTTCTTATTTTATATAAATTCCGCATCTAAAGAAGATGAAAAGAATTATATTGTTGGAAATTTTGAAAAGTTTAGCACAGATATAAAAGAAGTAGACGAGTATTGTAAGTATTATAAAATACCTACAGCTATAGTTAATGAAAAGGGTGGAAAAACCTATATACTTGATGGTGGACAAGATATACCAATTAGTACTTCAGCAAAAATAGAAGTTAGTGATGATGTAGATATAAATGTTATAGATTGGAATAAAATGGGTGATGGAAATGTAATGGCTACTAAAAAGATAACATTTGACAACCTAAAAAATAATCAAGGATTTAGAGGAAGTAGTATTTTCAATATAGAATTTAAAGATAATAAAATAGTAAAAATAACACAAGAATATAGACCTTAAATAAAAAAGAAAAGAACTAAAATGATTAGTTCTTTTCTTTTTTGCTTAAATTGCAAAATTATTACAAGATAGAAACATTTGTTACATAATTTTCTATATATGATAACATATAGATGAAACATAAATTAAAGGAGGTTTAGTCATGAAAAATAAAATAAATTATTTATTAATAGGTGCTGCAATCTTAGGAATATGTTTTACACCTATTGATGCTATGGCTGAAAACAATAGGGTTAATAGAATAGGGGGAACTGATAGGTATAAAACATCTATTGAAGTTGCTAAAAAATTTATATCTGATAAAAAAATGGATGCTGTAATACTTGTAAGTGGAGAAGATTATCCAGATGCTTTAAGTGGTGCAATACTTTCTAAAAAATATAATGCACCAATAATTTCACTTGATTTTAATCCTAAAGATAGTATGAAACAAATAGAATTTATCAAAGAGAATTTAAATACTAGTGGGAAAATATATTTATTAGGTGGAGATAGAATAATAAGTTATAGTTACGTTGAGGAATTTAAAAAACTTGGGTATGAAAATATAGAGAGAATTGGTGGAGGAGATAGATATGAAACTAACACAAAAATAGTAAGAAAAGCTGAAGTGAAAGAGGGAACACCAGTTATAATAGCAAGTTCTGAAAGTTTTGCAGATGCATTAAGTATGTCACCAATATCAGGGGCTAAGCAGTATCCTATATTGTTAACAGAAAAAGATACTTTAGAAATTAGTGCAATTAAGCAAATAGAGGAAATAAAGCCTAAAGAAGTATTTATAGCTGGAGGAGCAGAAGCTATAAGTGATAAGGTTGAAAATGAAATTAAAGATATTATAGCTAATACAAAAGGAAGTGAAGTTATACGCTTAGCTGGTAACAATAGATATGAAACATCTATGAAAGTGTTAAATCACTTTAAAGAAGATTTAAATGGTGAAAATATATTTGTTGTTGGTGGGAAAACTTTTCCTGATGTATTATCAGGAGCGGCTTTATCAGCAAAAACAGAATCGCCGATACTTTTATCAGAATCACAAGGTATAGTTGATTTAAAACCACAATTAGATGATTATAAATCAGTTAATATAATAGGTGGAAAGTTTTCAGTAGAAGTTTTTACAGAACAAAGATTAAACAATGAAAAGGAATTTTCATTTAATGTAATGACGTTTTATGAGAATGATGGTAAAAAAGGTATGTTTGGAAATTTCAATAAATTTAGTAATGACATCAAAGAAGTAGAAGAATATGCTAGATTTTATAAATTTGATTCAAACATAGTATATGAAGAAGGTAGAAAACCATGGATGCCAAATCTTGGTCAGGATATACCAATGAGTGAATTAGTAGATGTAGAAATTAGCGATGATGTGGAAATAAAAGTAATAGGGAATGAAAATTTAGATTCGAATGGCTTTCTTGGAACTAAACCAATAACTTTTGATGAATTAAGAACTAATTGGTCAGGAATACCAATATTTAGAGTTGAATTTGAAAACAATAAAATAGTAAAAATAACACAAGAATATAGACCTTAAAAAAATAGAGAAGATGGGGAAAACCCGTCTTCTCTATTTTTCAGTATAGCCTTTACCGCCACATTCAGGGCAAGCATGTTGACCAGAACCTCCGCAGCAAGTACAATGATTTTTAACACAATCAGTTGTGCAATCACATTTAACTAATTTTTTTCCAGCGCATAAAGAACAAACTTGTTTACTCATAAAAATACCTCCTTAAAATCAAAATAAAAGTACAGGTATATACTACTGTACTCTCTAATTAATATCCAAAAATAAAAATAATAAACATAAAATGAAAGAATACAAAGAAATTATTTAAAAAAATTAAAAATAAATAAAAAACAAAAGAAATAATAAATGATATAATACATAATATATAAATTGCATTAATTATTTAGGAATTGACAATGCACAAAGGATAAAGGACAATTAAAAAAATTAAGGATTAAGGATTATGAATTAAGAATTCAGGATGAAAGTGGTAACCACTTTCTGAAAATGATTTAAAAAAGTACGTTTAGCATTACTAGGAACGAAGTGATTAGTAATAACCATGACTGTTCACTTTTAACTTGAAATATGTAATATTTTCAAAATGTGCAGCCATAACAAATTATGTAATTGACAATGCACAAAGGACAATTGACAATGTCGGTTGAAACTGGACTGCCAGTTTCTTTAAAATTGTTCGGGACTGGCTTTGATTTATTAGTTAAAAAATATAAAACTAGGAGAGTATCAAGTGTTAGCGAAGAAAATAAACATACCGTGCCTGTCCCATTTGTAATGGAGTCAATACTGTAAGGAATTGATTGCTCAGGTGTGTTACTAAAACTGAATAATGGGGACCGACTTTGAGCATTATTGAAGAAAAGCTAAAATCAACAAAAGCATTTATACCAAAGTATAGAAAAGTAGCCAATTACGCGTCTGTCCCTCTTGTGATGGAGGTAGAACTTTAAGAGATTGCTTACTTAGAAGTTTTACTTTTGTAGATTCAAAATACGTTGAACATTACGATGAACGAAGCGAATAGTAATGTTCAACATATTTTTAACTAGCAAAGCGTTGCAACTATTCACTTTTAACTAAAGAATCCCATAACTATAAAAATATTTTTATTATGAAAATGAAATTATAATACATATGACTTAAAAGGTGGTGTTAATTTGAAAATAGGAAATAGAACATTAAAAACAGCTATAGGCACAGGAATTTCTATGTTAATTGCTCAATTCCTGGGGTTGAAATTTTATGCATCAGCAGGCATTATTACAATACTTAGTATACAAAATACAAAACGTAAATCTTTTAAAGTTGCTTTGCAAAGGATAGGGGCCTGTATTATAGGATTATTAATATCAGGAATATTAATGGAACTTCTAGGGTTTAATCCAGTAGTATTTGCTCTTTTTATGCTTATATTTATACCTGTTGCAGTAAAATTAAACATTTCAGAAGGTATTGTAATGAGTTCAGTTTTAGCTACACACTTTTTAGGTGAAGGAGCAATAACTAAAGAACTAATTATAAATGAATTAGGATTAATAGCTATAGGTGTTGGTGTAGCTTTATTATTGAATTTATATATGAAAAATATGGAAGAATACATAATAAGAGATAAAAAATACATAGAAGATGCATTAAAAGATATATTTATAGATATGTCTAGAGCATTAAGAGAGCTTTCAGTTTCGCTGCAAGAAGACAAAAAATTTAATGATTTAGAAAAAAAGTTATATGCAGCTAAAAAGAAAGCGTACATAAACTTAAACAACTATTTTATGTCTGATGAAAGTTATTATCTTGAGTATATGGAAATGCGAATAAAACAGTTTAAATGTGTAAAAAGAATGCGTTCACATTTTGAAAAATTCTTTATGACCTATGAACAGACTGAGATGATAGCAGATTTCACTAAAAAAGTAGGAGAAAATTTAGCAGAACAAAACTCCTGTGAAATGTTATTAAAAGACTTAAAAGAACTAAGAGAAAAATTTAAAGAAAGCGAATTACCAACAACAAGAGAAGAATTCGAAAATAGAGCTATGCTATATCAATTTTTAAATGACTTAGAACAATTTTTAGAAATAAAAAATGAATTTTACTATGAACAACCATAAATATATAGTTGTTTCATTGGAAGAACCAGTACTTGAGCAAATTTGTCAGGTACTGGTTCTTTGCTTATTTTGTTATGGGAATAAAATAAGAAAAAATTAAGGATTAAGAATTATGAATTAAGAATTTAGGAGGAAAGTGGCAACCACTTTCTTTGAAATTGTTGGGGACTGGCTTTGAGTTATTGTGTTAGTAATATAAAGTTAGGAGAGCATCAAGTGTTAGCGAAGAAAATAAACTTACCGTGCCTGTCCCATTTGTGATGGAGGTAGAACTTGGTATAATCGCTTACTTAGTTGAGGTAGTTCTTTGGAAATTGACAATGGACAATTGACATTTGACAATGTTGGTTGAAACTGGACTACCAGTTTCTTTGAATTAGAGGGAGTAAAATCTGAGTTTAGGATATAAAACAAACTAAAACTATATTCAAAATTCACAGCCGCAACAAATGGGACAGGCACGACTAATGTAGTTCCATAAAATAGATAGTAGCTCTTATAATTTAGTTATATAAATAAAAAAGTTAGCCAGTCCCCAGGTAGCTACTATGTAGCGTAGTTGTTCGGGACTGGCTTTGAACTTTTAGATATAAGTATAAAGTTAGAAGAGCATCAAGTGTTAGCGAAGAAAATAAACTTATCGTGCCTGTCCCATTTGTGATAGAGGTAGAACTTGGTATAATCGCTTACTTAGTTGAGGTAGTTCTTTGGAAATTGACAATGGACAATTGACATTTGACAATGTTGGTTGAAACTGGACTACCAGTTTCCTTTGAATTTAAAGGAGTAAAATTTGAGTTTAGGATATAAAACAAACTAAGGCTAAATTTAAGGTGTAGCGCCATAACAAGAAGGACAGGCGTACCTAAGTATATTTTCCATAAGTTATTTTCAAAGTGAAATCGAAAGGTTATCAATAAAACCTAAATTAATCAAAGCCGGTCCTTAAGATAGTTAATAGTTAAAAAGTACGTTTAGCATTACTAGGAACGAAGAGAGTAGTAATAACCATAACTATTAATTATTAACTCTTAACTCTTAACTGAAAATATATAATATTTTTAAAGTGTACAGCCGTAACAAATGGGACAAACTAATTTAGAATATGCAACTTTTTATAAAAAAATAGTTAATATTTTATAAAATTTTCTCTAAATATTGAAAGTGTTTTTTCACAGTGATACGATATATTTATAATTGTAAGATTATGCCTAATAAAAGGGGGAAGTTTTATGGAGTTCAAATTTGACAAAGAAAATTATAATTTTACGGTAAAAGAAGTATCTGAAATTGCTAATAAAAAGTATAAAGAAGAGCCAAAAAAATTTAAAAAGTTCTTACAGAGCCAAGCAAGGTTTGCAAGTAAAATGTGTAATTTAGAAAAACAACTAGATAACAAATATTTTAATAAACCATTTGAAGAGCTTTTAAAAGATAATCACAAGCTTTATGAAGATATAATAGGAGAAAAGTATAACACTAGTTTTTGTAACCCAGCTTATGCAGTAAAAGTTTTCGGTGAAGAATTAGGGAAAATAGCCACTTTTTTATACAATATATCTAAAAAATATATAACATATGCATTTTCTCACAACTTAAAAATGATGCATTTTTATAACGAACATTTTTTAAGTATTTATAATTTTGTTGAATATAACAATAATGAAAACCCAGAAGATATAAGAGAACTATTAAAAGAATTAAACTTAAATAATCAAGAGTTTTTATGTAAACACAACTTAAAAGACAGACTAATAAATAAAGAAAGTCATGTTAAAAATATAATAGAAACGTCTAACTTAGATGATTTAAGATATCTTTTTAAATATGGTTACTATATAAGTGATAACGAAATAAAAACAGCAGAGTTTTTAAATAAATATGAAAATATAGATTTAATTGCAGATACTGTATGTAATGGTTATATAGAAGGATTTAAAAGAGATAATAAAGATTATAACAACAAGTCTACCTCAAGAATTGTTGCTAACGTAGGACAAGAAAGAATTATAAAACTTCTTATAGAAAGACTAAGAAGATACTCATTAGAACCTATAATAGACCAACTTGTATATACATCACCAAATAAACAATTTGATTACGATCATAGATTCGATATAGGATTATTTTACGATGAAGAAATAGGACAATCTAAACTAAAAGCTAATGAAAAGCTATTTCAAAAATATAAAAAGGAGTTAAAAGATTATAGCGGAATACTTTATTTTGAAAAATTCGGAGAAACTCCTTTTGCACCAGAAAGCAAAAAAGAAGCACTAAAGTTAAATGAAGAACAAGGTAAAATATATCAAAAATATCAATCAGCAATGGCTATAAAACAAGATAAATATATTCCAATGTCAGAAGTTAGCTTTACAATCATAGCTTTCCCAACTCCAGAAATAGGAGATAATTTTGAGGAAATATTTGAAGATACATTAAAAATTAATTTGTTAGACAGCAAACAATATGAAAAAATACAAAAATGTATAATAGATGTCCTAGATAAAGGTGAATATATCCATGTAAAAGGCTTTGGAAATAACAAGACTGATATAAAAGTAAAAATGCATGAAATCAAAAATCCAGAAAAAGAAACTAATTTTGAAAACTGTGTAGCAGATGTAAATATACCAGTAGGTGAAGTATTTACATCACCAGTATTAAAAGGAACAAATGGATTACTTCATGTAGAAGAAGTATACTTAGATGATTTAAAGTATAAAAATTTAAGCTTGACATTTAAAGACGGATATGTAGAAAAATATAGTTGTACAAACTTTATAGATGAAGAAGAAAATAAAAAGTATATCGAAGAGAATCTACTTTTCCCACACAAAACATTACCATTAGGAGAATTTGCTATAGGAACAAACACTTTAGCGTATGTAATATCTAAAAAACATGAAATAGTTAATATATTACCCATTCTAATAGTAGAAAAAATGGGACCACACTTTGCAATAGGTGATACTTGCTTTAGCCAATGTGAAGATGTAAAAGTATATAACTCAGATAAAAAAGAAATAATAGCAAGAGATAATGAAAAGTCTATGTTAAGAAAAACTGATATAGAAAATGCCTATACTAGTTGTCACACGGACATAACACTTCCATATGATGACATTGAGTTAATATCTGTAATAACTAAAGAAGGAAAAACTATAGATATAATAAAAGATGGAAGATTTGTAGTAGAAGGAACAGAAGAATTAAATAGACCATTAGAAAACTAAATATAAATAAAAAAACTGGTTATTCCAGTTTTTTTATTTATTGTACTATAAAGATCACAATTAGAACCTAAAAATTTTTAAATTTATTGGAATAATTTATGAATTAAATTAATATATTTAAAATGATGAATAATAATTTAAGGATGGTTGATTGTGAATAAAAAAATAACATGTTTATTGATAGGTGCTATGGTTACAGGAATGTGCTTTGCACCTATAAATGCGTATGCTGCTAATGATAGAGTCACTAGGATAAGTGGTAGTAATAGATATGAAACATCTATTGAAATTGCTAAAAAATTTATATCTGATAAAAAAATGGATGCTGTAATACTTGTAAGTGGAGAAGATTATCCAGATGCACTAGCTGGTTCTATACTTTCTAAAAAATATAATGCTCCAATAATTTCACTTGATTTTAATCCTAAAGATAGTATAAAACAAATAGAATTTATCAAAGAGAATTTAAATACTAGTGGAAAAATATATTTATTAGGTGGAGATAGAATAATAAGTAATAGTTATGTTGATAAATTTAAAGAACTTGGATATGAAAATGTAGAGAGGATTAGTGGAGGAGATAGATATGAAACTAACACAAAAATAGTAAGAAAAGCTGAAGTGAAAGAGGGAACACCAGTTATAATAGCAAGTTCTGAAAGTTTTGCAGATGCATTAAGTATGTCACCTATATCAGGAGCTAAGCAATATCCTATATTATTAACAGAAAAAGATACTTTAGAAATTAGTGCAATTAAACAAATAGAGGAAATAAAGCCTAAAGAAGTATTTATAGCTGGAGGAGTAGAAGCTATAAGTGATAAAGTTCAAAATGAAATTAAAGATATGATAGCCAATACAAAAGGAAGTGAAGTTATACGTTTAGCTGGCAAAGATAGGTATGAAACATCTATGAAAGTGTTAAATCACTTTAAAGAAGAATTAAATGATGAAAATATCTTTGTTACTGGTGGAAAAACATTTCCAGATGTACTGTCAGGAGCAGCTTTATCAGCAAAAACAGAATCACCAATACTTTTATCAGAATCACAAAGTATAGTTGATTCAAAACCAGAATTAGATAATTATAAATCAGTTAATATATTAGGTGGAAAGTTTTCAGTAGAGGTTTTTACAGAGCAAAGGCTAAATAATGAAAAGAAATTCTCATTTGATGTAATGTCATTTTATAAGAGTAATGGAAAAAAATATATGATTGGAACTTTTAATAAGTTAAGCAGAGATATTCAAGAAGTAGAGGAATATTGTAACTTCTATAAATTAGAATCTAAGGTAATAAATAAAGGTGGTAAAAAACCATGGATGCCAGATGGATACCAAGATATACCGATGAGTACATTAATAACAGTAGAAATTAGTGATGATGTAGAAATAAAAGTAATAGAGGATGAAAAAATAAGTCCTGATAATTTACTTGGAACTAATCCAATAACTTTTGATGAATTGATGAATGGAATTAATTGGACAGGACGCCCGGTATTCCAAGTTGAATTTGAAAATAATAAAATATCAAAAATAACACAAGACTATAGACCTTAAAATAAATTATTAAGTAGAACCAGTACCTGAGATGCAAAGAAGCATATCAAGTACTGGTTCTTTCGTTATCTTAAGTTATAAGTTAAAACAATATCTTTAACTAAATTAAAATTTTTATTAAATATAAAAACCTAAATACATTTAAAATTAAAGTATTTAATTACAGAAAAATATTAACAAAACAGTTAATATTTTTTATAAAATTTAATTGTATATCCTATGATTTTTTAGATTCTGGCTTTATCGTGCTAATTTATTAACAAAAATAAATTGTTAACAAAATTTGAACTGAAAAGGAATTTTGAAAATTATAAAGAATATTTTTATATAGGGATATTAGTCATAAAATATAACATTTTTATTCAAAATGTGTGTTAAGTGTATTTTATAAAATAATATTTGCGTATTCTTGTCAAATTTTGCATAATACATAATTTTGAAAAAGACACTAAATATTATTCTTTATACAAAATATACTGAATCTTTTTAATATTAATTCGAATATGTCTTATAGTGGGGAAAGATTTTTACTTAAGGATATAATATTTAAATTTATTTATCATATACAGACTAAATTTTAAGGGGGTTATTTTATTATGATGGAAAATTTTAAAATAGAAGATGCAATGGTAATCAAATTAGATGACAAACTACCAGAAATGCCTAAATTTGTAGAAGGAATAAGAAGAGCTCCAGACAGAGGATTCGATTTAAACGAAGCAGATGCAAAACTTGCTGTTAAAAATGCTTTGAGATATATACCGGAGAAATACCATGAACAAATGGCTAAAGAATTCATGGAAGAGCTTGTTACAAGAGGAAGAATTTATGGATATAGATTCAGACCAGAAGGAAAACTTAGTGGTAAGCCTATAGATAACTATAAGGGTAAATGCTTACAAGGTAAGGCTTTCCAAGTAATGATAGATAATAACTTAGATTTTGATGTTGCATTATATCCATATGAACTTGTTACTTATGGAGAAACAGGACAAGTATGTCAAAACTGGATGCAATATAGATTAATAATGAAATACTTAGAAAATATTACAGAAGAGCAAACATTAGTAGTAGAAAGTGGACATCCATTAGGACTATTTAGAAGTTCAAAAAAAGCACCAAGAGTTATAACAACTAATGGACTTATGATAGGTATGTTTGATAACGCTGATGATTTCCACAGAGCAACTCAATTAGGAGTAGCAAACTATGGACAAATGACAGCTGGTGGTTGGATGTATATAGGACCACAAGGAATAGTTCATGGAACATTTAACACATTACTAAATGCAGGAAGACTAAAATTAGGTGTTGCTGATGATGGAGATTTAAGAGGAAAAATATTCGTAACATCAGGACTTGGTGGAATGAGTGGAGCTCAGCCAAAAGCTATAGAAATAGCTAATGGTGTAGGAATAGTTGCAGAAGTAGACTATTCAAGAATACAAACAAGATTAGATCAAGGTTGGGTTGCAATGGCATCAGATAACCTTGAAGAAGTAATAAAAGTAGCTCAAGAAAAAGCTGCAAAAGAAGAAACTATATCAATTGCATATCATGGTAACATAGTTGACTTACTACAATACATGGTAGATAACAATGTAAAAATAGATTTATTATCAGACCAAACATCTTGTCATGCCCCATATGATGGAGGGTATGCTCCAGTAGGAATAAGCTTTGAAGAAAGAACTAGACTATTAAAAGAGGATAGAGAAAAATTCAAAGAATTAGTAGATGAAACTTTATTAAAACACTACGAATTAATAAAAATATTAGTAGATAGAGGAGTTTACTTCTTTGACTATGGTAACTCATTTATGAAAGCTGTATATGATGCAGGTGGAAAAGACATAGCTAAAAATGGAGTAAATGAAAAAGACGGATTCATATATCCATCATATGTTGAAGATATAATGGGACCAATGTTATTTGATTATGGATATGGACCATTTAGATGGGTATGCTTAAGTGGTAAAGAAGAAGACTTAATAAAAACAGACCATAAAGCAATGGAATGTATAGATCCAAATAGAAGAGGACAAGACAGAGATAACTACATCTGGATAAGAGATGCAGAAAAGAATAAATTAGTAGTTGGAACTCAAGCAAGAATACTATACCAAGATGCTGGTGGAAGAATGAAAATTGCACTAGAATTCAACAAAATGGTAAGAGAAGGACTAGTAGGTCCAATAATGCTTGGACGTGATCACCATGACGTAAGTGGAACTGATTCTCCATTTAGAGAAACATCAAATATAAAAGATGGAAGTAATATAATGGCAGATATGGCAGTCCAATGTTTTGCAGGAAATGCAGCAAGAGGAATGAGCTTAATAGCACTTCACAACGGTGGTGGTGTAGGAATTGGTAAATCTATAAACGGTGGATTTGGACTTGTTCTTGACGGAAGTGAAGAAGTAGATGTAATAATAAAATCAGCTATGGCATGGGATGTAATGGGTGGCGTAGCAAGAAGAGCATGGGCAAGAAATGAACACTCAATAGAAACATCAATGGAATACAACCAAGACAACAAAGAAACTGACCATATAACAATACCATATATAGCAGATGAAGACTTAGTAACAAAAGTAGTAAAAGAAGCTTTAAACAAATAAACAAAGCTTTAAAATAAATTCTCACTATAAAAAAACTGGCTATTAGCCAGTTTTTTATTTAAATTATTAATGTTTATCTAAAATAGAGGTACTGGTTCTTTACTAATATTTTTGTGGAAATACTACTTTAAGTAGTTAAAAGTTAAGAGTTAATAGTTAAAAGTTCAGGAGGAAAGTGGCAAACACTTTCTTTTTTAATCTATAAATATAATTTGCCTTGCAAATTTATATAAAAATACGTTTAGCATTACTAGGAGCAAAGCGAGTAGTAATAACCACAACTCTTAACTCTTCACTGTTCACTTTTAACTTGAAATATGTAATATTTTTAAAATGTGCAGCCGTAACAAATTATGTAATTGACAATGGACATTTGACAATGATGGAGGAAACTGGGCTGCCAGTTTCTTTTAAATTTAAGGGAGTAAAATCTGAGTTTAGGATATAAAACCAAATAAAATCTATATTCAAAGTTTACAACCGTAACAAATGGGACAGGCACGGATAGTGTATTTCCATAAAATAAAAAGCAGCTCTTACAATTTAATTACCATAAATAAAAAAAGTTAGCCAGTCCCTTAAATAGTTAAAAGTTAAGAATTAATAGTTAAGAGTTCAGGATGAAACTGGAATACCAGTTTCTTTTGAATTTAAAGGAGCAAATTCTAATTTTGTGATATTAAATTAAACAAAGTTATATTCAAAGTGCACAACCATAACAAGAAGGACAGGCGTACCTAAGTATATTTTCCATAAGTTATTTTCACAGTGAAATCGAAAAGGTATTAACAAAACCTAAAGTAATTAAAGCCGGTCCTAAAATAGCAGCTTTGCTGCGTAGATGTTCGGGACTGGCTTTGATTTATTAGTTGAAAAATATAAAATTAAGAGAGCATCAAGTATTAGCGAAGAAAATAAACTTACCGTGCCTGTCCCATTTGTGATGGAGCCAACACTAGGGGTAATTGCTTGTTTGAAAATTTAACTAAAACCCAAATAGGGGTACTGGTTCTTTGCTTAACTTGTTATGGGAATACAGCAATTGTGGAATCTACAGTTTAAACTAAGAAAGTAGCCACAAATGAACCTGTCCCACTTGTTATGGAGCTAATACTGTAAGGATTTGATTGCTTAGGTGTGTTGCTAAAACTGAATAATGGGGACCGACTTCGAGCAGTATTGGAGAAAAGCTAAAATCAACAAAAGCATTTATACCAAAGTATATCAAAGTAGCCAATTACGCGTCTGTCCCTCTTGTGATGGCGTGAAAATTTTGGATAATTGCTTATTTAGATTTTTAGATAACTTTTTAAAAGATTGACAATGGACAATTAATTAGGAATTGACAATGGACAATTGACATTTGACAATGGTGGAGGAAACTGGATTCCAGTTTCTTTGAATTAGAGGGAGTAAAATTTGAGTTTGGGAGAGAAATCTAACTAAAGAGATATTCAAAGTTTACAACCGTAACAAATGGGACAGGCACGAATGGCTTATCTATATAAAATAAAAAGTAGCTATTACAATTTAGTTATATAAATAAAAGAAGTTAGCCAGTCCCTTAAATAGTTAAAAGTTAAGAATTAATAGTTAAGAGTTCAGGATGAAACTGGATTACCAGTTTCTTTTGAATTTAAAGGAGCAAATTCTAATTTTGTGATATTAAATTAAACAAAGTTATATTCAAAGTGCACAACCGTAACAAGAAGGACAGGCGTACCTAAGTATATTTTCCATAAGTTATTTTCACAGTGAAATCGAAAAGGTATTAACAAAACCTAAAGTAATTAAAGCCGGTCCTAAAATAGCAGCTTTGCTGCGTAGATGTTCGGGACTGGCTTTGATTTATTAGTTGAAAAATATAAAATTAAGAGAGCATCAAGTATTAGCGAAGAAAATAAACTTACCGTGCCTGTCCCATTTGTGATGGAGGTAGAATTTTGAGTGATTGCATACTTAGGAGTTTTACTTTTGTAGATTCAAAAATACTTATATAAATAGGTTTCAAAATTAAAGATACACAACAAAATAAAGTTAGATTTATGGTTCACATCCGTAACAAGAAGGACAGGCGTACCAAAGTATATTTTCCATAAGTTATTTTTACGGTGAAATCATAAGATTATCAATAAAACTTAAAGCAATCAAAGCCGGTCCTAAAAAAATACGTTGAGAATTACTAGGAGCGAAGTGAGTAGTAATAACCACAACTATTAATTATTAACTTTTAACTCTTAACTGACAAAGTCCCACTTGTTATGGAATAAAAACTTAGAGATATTTTTTACTTAAATTTTGTTAGCAAAATTAGATTCAAAAATACGTTCAGTATTACTATGAATGAAGTGATTAGTAATAACAATAACTATTAACTATTCACTTTTAACTCTTAATTGACAAAGTCCCACAACTATTCACTCTTAACTAAAGAGTCCCACAACTTTCAACTAATTTCTTATAAAAGCCAGTATTATCAACGTTAATAAACTTTTACATCAATAAATGTGACAATCTTCTAAAAATCCTATCTTTCCTTCTAAGCAAGGTTCTATAATTAACTCCTTTAATTTTAGCAAGGTCTTTTATTGTTGCTTGCTCTGTTACATAACAATAGTATATTAAATCTCTATCATCTTTAGGTAAATCATTTATCAAATCGACAAGCTGTTTACCTCTACATTTATTTAAAAAATTCTCTTCTAAATCAAAAGAATCAATAACAGTATCAACTAAAGTTACACCTTCACCAATTGGAGAAGATAAACTGCTTACAGAATTATTCTCAGCTTCCTTTTTTATTAGGGCATTAAAATTTAGTTTAATAGCTCTCATAGTATAGTTTAGGAAAGCCCCTTGGCATGGAGTGAAAAATTCAATACATTTAAGCACACTTTCATACCCAACCATGATTAAATCTTCAATTTCATAACCTCTTATAAAAACACCTTTAGCTAAAGTTATAATATAAGGTTTAAATCCTAATATTAGTGTTTCTTTTGCTTTTTCATCACCTTGTTGAGCAGATTCTAATAGCTTGTCCAATAATTCCTTGTTTTTTAACATATCTATACTTTTGTGATAGTTTGAAGAACCATTGTTTTCATTAGCTGCTTCCCTAAACACCTCCTTAGTTAGTAAATCTTTATCATTTTTAGTCATAACGAAATACCTCCAAGAATTATTTTAGTTAACTAACTAATAAATTAGAAACATTATAAAAGTTATTGTCAAATAAACCTTTATTGTGTTTCTTTATGTACACCTTATCACAACATAATCTAATACTTAATAAATAATTAATTAAAAAAGTGTAAATGAAAATTATTACACAATTATAAAGAACAATTAAAGAAAAATAAAAAGTTCAATGTGAAAATATATTTATTTTAAAAATACTACATAAAAATAAATCAAACTTAAAATAAATTGTAATTCTATAAAATATTAATTATAAAAATAAAAACCACATCAATAAATAGATTAAAATTGAATAAATGGAATAATAATGTAAACTTATAGCATTTATACAGTTGACTTTTATATAGCTGCTAAAATATAATGTTTTTTGTCGTGAAAACATTGAATATGACTAAATAATAAGATTAAGAAAATAATGTAAAACAATACTTATGAATGAATAATAAATAAAATTTGAACAATATAAATAAAGTGTTAAAAAAGTTGCAAAACTTAAAATAAAATACAAACAAATGGATAAAAATGTATTTAAAAAGGGGGCAAAGAAATGAGTAAAAATATGTTATCACCATTGGAAGTAACAGAATATGTTGAAGAAGTAGGGGTGAAAAAAGCTAAGAATAAATCAATACAAACTTTATTCTTAGGAATTTTAGCAGGTGCTTATATAGCACTAGGTGCTTTTGGTTCAGCAGTAGCTTCACATAGCGTTACTAATTTTGGGTTACAAAAGACTGTAGCAGGATTAGTTTTCCCAGTTGGATTATTACTAGTTTTAATTTGTGGTGCGGAATTATTTACAGGAAATTGTTTATTATCAGTTGCAGTGGCTCAGAAAAGAATATCAATAAAAGACATGGCTAAAAATCTACTTATAGTTTTTATAGGTAACTTTATAGGTACAGTATTAATAGCATTTCTTGTTTATGGAGCAGGACTATTAGATTTTAATTCAGGGGCAGTTGGAGGATATGCAATAAAGGTTGCAACAGGTAAAGTTAATCTTACAGTGAGCCAAGCTTTATTTAGTGGAATACTTTGTAACATAATAGTTTGCTTAGCAGTTTGGGGCTCTTATACAGCAAAAGATATTTCAGGAAAAGTGTTAATGGGGTTCATTCCTATATTTGTATTTATAATATCAGGGTTTGAACACTGTGTTGCTAATATGTACTACTTAACAATAGGTTTACTAGCAAAGGGAAACCCAGTATATGTAGAAGCATCACATCAAACAGCTGAAAAGTTAGCAAACTTAAATGTAATGGGAATAATTCATAACTTAATACCAGTAACAATAGGAAACATAATTGGTGGATCTGTTTTGATAGGATTAACATATTGGTTTATATATAAGAAATCTGAAAAAAATAAAGAAATAATAAAAGAAAATAAAGTAGCATAAAAAACTGGCATTAGCCAGTTTTTTCTTTAAATTTTTTTAGTTCTGTATCTATTTTGTAACAATACTGATATGTATATGAATTATAATTAATATAATGGGAATATAGATATAAAAATGTAAAAAAATTCAAAGATAAATATATGTAAAAAAGTTCAAAAAATACTAACATAAATTTCCTTAAAAAAATTGTAAAAAATGTTTTTTTCTTTATTGAATGTACAATACTAAAGGAGTATAATTATCTAGGTTATTCTCGTAATTTGGTAATTTATATATAGTATGAATAAGTTTTCATATGCCTAACATAATTACATATAAAGATATTAATCTTTAATTAAATAGGGTATTTTTAAAATCGTTTGTTCGGGGGTTGGAAGTGAGAATGAATATTGGAAAAGGACTTAGAAAAAGAATATTTTCAAAAGTTACATTGCTATTAATAGTGATGATAACATTGCTTTTAGTTGGGTGTAATAGTGCAAATGTAAGCCTTTCCGATAAAAAGCACTTAAAAGCAGTATTTGAAAGGCAAAATAAGATTTACTATTATGATGAAAAGAAACAAGAGATAAAAGAATTAGGTGAAAGTGGTACGCTTAAAGAATTATTATCAGTAAGCCCCAATAATGAAAAAATTGTTTATCAAATTAAAACAGACGATACTTCCAATAAACAGCCAGAAATTGTTGTAGAGAACTTAAAAAATGGAAAAATAGAAAAAATGCCAATAAACAATGAAGAATTTAAAATCATAACTGACATAAAGTGGATAAATGATGAAAGAATATTGATAAAATCACATATAAATCCGTCAGTACTTGCTTATGGCGTTTATGATATAAATACGAAAAAAGAAGTGAATTTTGTAAAAGGAAACTCGCTAAACACATATAATGATGGAGATAAACTGTTATATACTAAAGAAGTTAAAGATACAGAAGGTACTAAATCATATATATACATAAATGATAAACTTGTTTATGAATTAGAGAATGCAGATGAGCAAATACAAGAAACAGTTCTTTCAGAAGATTTTTCTAAACTTGCATTTAAAACATTTAAATTTGATATAACAACAGGGGAAGTAACAGATACTATTTACTTAGCTGATTTTGATAAAGAATATAAATTATCTAACATAAAATCAACTACAGTACCACAAATTATAGTAGGTTCATTAATGTTAGATAACAATCAGTTATATTTATCAAACCATGATGTGACTTATAAAGTAGAAAATGACCTGTTCACTGAAACAGATCTAAAAAAACCAGAACTAAATACAGAAAAACCAAAAGAAGAACGACTAGCAAAATTTAAAGAAATTTTAGCCAAACAATTTCCAAAGGAATTTGTGGCTGATTACTTAGAGTTAGAAGAATTACAAATATATAATATAAAATTTTTCTAAAATAAAATAAAAGAAGATAAAAGATAATTTAAAAATTACCTTTATAAAAACTGGCGTTAGCCAGTTTTTTTATTTGAAACAAAAACTGTTAACTGTTAACTGTTAACTAGAAAAGTCCCATTTGTGATGGAGGTAACATTAGGGGTAATTGCTTGTTTAAGTTTTTAGATAAAACTATTTACATTAAACATAAATTTTATGTTTTCAAAATAATCCACAAAAATAAAACAATTCTCCGAATTATCAACAAAAGACACATAAAACAAAAGCAAATTGGGGATAAAATTTCAAAAAATACAAATTGAGTGAAAAGTTATTAAATAACATGTGGATAGTTTTAAGTGGATTTTTAGAAATCCACAATGAACAAAGGACAATGGGCAATTAAAAAAATTAAGGATTAAGAATTAATAATTAAGAATTTAGGAGGAAACTGGATTAGTCCAGTTTCTTTCAACTTAAGGGAGTAAAAATTGAGTTTTAGAGACAAAACAAACTAAAACTATATTCAAAATGTACAGCCGTAACAAATGGGACAGGCACGACTAATGTAGTTCCATAAAATAAATAGTAGCTCTTATAATTTAGTTATATAAATAAAAAAAGGTTAGCCAGTCCCTTAGTTAGTTAAGAGTTAAGAATTAATAGTTAAGAGTTTAGGATGAAAGTGGCAACCACTTTCTTTTAAATCTAATCATATAATTTGCTTTGCAAATTTATATAAAAAAGTACGTTTAGCATTACTAGGAGCAAAGCGAATAGTAATAACCATAACTGTTAACTATTCACTATTAACTTTTAACTAAAAAAGTCCCATTTGTGATGGAGCCAACACTAGGGGTAATTGCTTGTTTGAAAATTTTACCAAAAACCAAATAGGGGTACTGGTTCTTTACTTATCTTATTATGGGAATAGAGTATTTGTGGAATCTATAGTTAAGCGAAGAAAATAGCCACAAATGAACCTGTCCCTCTTGTTATGGAGGTAGAACTTTTGGTGATTGCTTGCTTAGTTGAAGTAGAGAATTTGGAAAAATTGACAATTGACAATGGACAATCCGACAATTAAAAAATTAAGGATTAAGAATTATGAATTAAGAATTCAGGATGAAAGTGGTAACCACTTTCTGAAAATGATTTAAAAAAGTACGTTCAGTATTACTATGAACGAAGTGATTAGTAATAACCATAACTATTAATTATTAACTCTTAACTCTTAATTAAAGAAGTCCCTCTTGTGATGGAGGTAGAACTTTGAACGATTGCATACTTAATTGAGGTAGAGAGTTTGGAAAAATTGACAATGGACAAAGGACAATTGACAATGATGGAGGAAACTGGGCTGCCAGTTTCTTTTGAATTTAAGAGAGTAAATTCTAATTTTGTGATATTAAATTAAACAAAGTTATATTCAAAGTTTACAACCGTAACAAATGGGACAGGCACGAAAGGTGTATACCCATAAAATAAAGAGTAGCTCTTAAAATTTAATTACCATAAATAAAAAAAGTTAGCCAGTCCCTTAAATAGTTAAGAGTTAAAAATTATAGGTTAAAATTGAACTTCAATTTCTTTTGAAATTAATAGATTTTCATCAATTAATAGAAATAAGAAATATGTCGAATAATGTCTTGCAAAAACGAGTAAAATGTCGAAATGTATTAAAATATTAAAAAATAATTAAAAAACAATAATTAAATTTAAAATATTCTGTAAACATCATTGACAATAGATAAAAATTCTGCAAAAATACAAAATATACAAAAAAGTAGATAAATTTACGTATAAATATAAATTTTTATAAATAAATATTCATACAAAAAGATTCTAAATATTATAAAAAAAGAATTATAAAGTATATAAAATTTCCACTAGGCTATGGTATGGTTAATTAATTCTTAGGCATAACTATTAGAGTATAACTATATATTGTGTTAAAAATTTAAAATTCTAGGATATTGTTGTAAAGATTATTCAACATGAAAAATCATAAGGCTATATTCTATGTAATGCCAAGAATATTATATAAAATAACAGAAAAGGGGAGTAAAGAGAATGAAAAAAAGTTCAAGAGTAGTTTCAACTTTATTACTTGGTGCTACAGTTGCATCTGCAAGCACAGGAGTATTCGCAGTTGAATCAAACAAAGTAATTCAAGAAAAATTAGCTGGAGAAACTAGATTTGAGACAGCAGTTCAAGTTAGTGAGAAATTTGGAGAGGCAGAAACAGTAGTTTTAGTTAACTACACTGGAATAGCTGACGCATTAGCAGCAACACCACTTGCTAAAATGAAAAATGCTCCAATATTACTAACAGAAGCAGGAAGCTTAACAAAAGCTACAGCTGACCAAATAGAAAAATTAAAAGCTAAAAACATAATAATCATTGGAGGAACTACAGCAGTTTCAGAAAATGTAGAAAAGCAATTAAAAGAATCAGGAAAAACAGTTGAAAGAATTGCAGGGGAAGATAGATATACTACAGCAGTAGAAGTTGCTAAAAATATGGGTGATGTTGAAAAAGTTGCTGTTGTTAATGGAATAAATGGTCTAGCTGATGCACTATCAATAGCAGCACCAGCAGCAAAAGAGGACATGGCTATAATTTTATCTAATGGACAAAATGTAGAAGAAGGAAAAGAAATTGTAGACAAAGCAAAAACAAAATATGCTGTAGGTGGACAAACTGTTCTTTCAGATGAACTAGTTAATAAAATTGGTGCAGAAAGAATAGCAGGAGACAATAGAAACGACACTAATGCAGAAGTTTTAAATAAGTTTTATAGTGAAACTGAGTTAGATAAAGTATATGTTGCTAAAGACGGTGTAGGAAGTGCAAATCACACTAGTTCATTAGTTGATGCACTAGCAGCAGGTCCATTAGCAGGCAAAGAAGCAGCACCTGTAATGCTAGTTGGTTCTGAATTAGCTAATAGTCAAGAAGCATACTTAAAATTAAGAACAGCTCAAACATTAGTAGAAGTAGGTAATGGAATAAATCAAAATTCAGTACAGGCTATAATAAAAGCTCTAGAAGTTAAAGATGTAGAAGAAGAAGCAAAAATAGTATCTGCAAAAATTATAAATGCTGGACAAGTTCAAGTAAACTTTAATAAAAATGTGGATAAAGATTCAGCTGAAACAATAGATAAATATACTTTAAAAGGCAGTGAAGATGGAAATCTAGTAGTTAAATCAGCTAAAGTTAAAAATGATGGAAAAGCTGTTATACTTACTTTAGATGAAGGTAAAACTTATAAAAATCAACAAAATATTGATATAAAAGTTGAAAATATCTTAGCTGCTGATAAAGTAGAAAAGTTCCCTAAATTTGAAACAACAGAAAGACTACTTGATACAGAAGTACCAGTAATAAAAGAAGTTAAACAAGTAGGACCAAGACAATTTGATTTAGTATTTAATGAGCCAGTTAAAGAAGGAGCTAAATTCGATATACAAATAAAACAAGGAAACAATGTATACACAGTAGCAAATAAAGAATTTAATTATGCTGAAAACACTGTAACAATAAATACAGGAGTAGACTTAGCAGATGGAGCTTATAATTTACAAGTAGGTGAGGGATCCTTCGTAGATTTTGTAGGACTAAAATCAGATGCTATGGAAAAAGAATTAACAGTTAAAAAAGATACTTCAGAAGTAGTTATGAGTGAAGCAACTTCAATTGGAAACATAGCAACTATAAACTTCAATAAAAAAGTTAAAAACTTTACAAATGCTAATGTAAAATATTACTTAGATTATGTAAATGAAGCTAATGAATTTGTTGGACAAGTTCAAACAGCAGAAGGAACAACTGATAAAATAGATGTTAAATTTAATAAACTAATAACTCCAGGAAAGCATAAAGTTATTGTAAAATATGCAGATGAAAATGAAGTTAAAATAGAAGACTTATGGGGAAATAAATTAGCATCTGGAGAAATAGCATTTGAAGTTGAAAATGATACTAAAGCACCAACAGTATCAAAAGTTGAATATAAAGATAGTAATAAAATAGAAGTTGACTTTAGCAAAAATGTTAAAGGTGCAGATGATATTAGCGCTTATGAACTTAAAAACTCTAAAGGTGAAAAAATAGCTATATCAAATGTTAAGTATGATGCAAGTGCATATAAGGCAACTTTAACAGTTGGAAAAATTGAAGGAGTTCACAATTTAGTAGTAAAAGGTGACAAAATCATAGATACAACAATAAATGAAAATAAATTAGCAGAAGTTTCATTTGAAATAGTAGCTCCAGATAAAACACCAGCAACAATTAAAAAAGCTGTAATCGGTGGAGAAAATCAAAATAAAATGACTATAGAATATAGTGAAGCTATGAAAACTAGTGGATCAGGTTCAATACTTGATAAGTCACTATATGAAGTTAAAATTGGAGGACAGTGGATTAACTTAAATACAATAGATGATGCTAAAATCGAATTAATAGGTTCAGATTCATCTAAAGTTAAAGTAACATTACCAGAAGAAAAACAATTAGACGTTACAACACCAGTAAGAGTAGGACCAGTTCAAGACTTAGCTGGAAACACTGCGCCAATAGGTGAAACAGTAACAATAGAAGCTGTGGAGAAAGATGCAGTAACTATAGAAGATGAAGCTAATGTAGTAGATAAAAATAAATTAGAAATAATTACAGAAGCAACTATAAAAGACGTTTCAAAAATAAAAGTTACAAAAGATGACGATACACAATTAAATATAGCAAGCTATGATGTATCTAAAACTGACGAAGGAAAAACAAAATTAACTTTAACATTTACTAAGGTTGATAATAATGATAACTTTACAACTAATCCATCAGGAAACATAAAAGTTAAATTTGAGGACGGAGCAGCTATTACAGAGCTTGGAACAAGCAAAGGATTTGATGAATTTAAAGCATTAGCTTTAGTTGATAAAATATCTCCAGAGTATGTAAAAGATTCTGCAAAAGCTATTAAAAATGCTGAAGGAAAATTAGAAACAGTAGAATTATCATTCTCTGAAAAATTAAAAGGCGTAAATGAATTCTCTTTTGAAGTAGAAGGATTCAAAGTAAAAGAAGCTGCATGTGATGAAAATGGAAAAGTTATATTAACTTTAGACACTAAATCACAAGAAGAAGCAACTAATTTAGATAAAGTTGTTGTTAAGCAAGTTGCTAAGATAACTGATGCTAATGATAATGAAATAAAAGGATTTACAGCAGAAGCAAAAGTTGAAGCAAAAACTGAAGAAGCAGTAGTAACTACAGTAGAAGTTGCTGGACAAAGTAACATAACAATTCCAGAAGCAGATAATGTATCAGAAACATATATTGCTACAGTAAAAGATCAAAATGGAGTAACAATCTCTGGACAAAATGTAATATGGTCAGTAACTTCAGCTACTGGAGTAACAATTAATCCATCAACAGGAGAATTAACTGTAGATAATACAGCTATAGCTGGAACAATAACAGTAACAGCTACAGTAGGAACAGTTACAGGAACAATCACAGTGACTTTAGCATAAAAGCCTATAAACTTACCATAAATTTATCATAATTAAAGTTAACACAATATCCTATTAGGTTTTACTCCCTAAAGGGTAGTTATTAAATATAATAAATAAAAGGAAACTCAATGATTAAAAATCATTGGGTTTCTTTATGCTGAAAATAATTATGAAATAAATTAGAGGTTGATTAGTTAAAGGTTAAGAGTCCAGTTTCTTTTAAATTGTTCGGGACTGGCTTTGATGTTTTAGATAGAAGTATAAAATTGTGAGAGTATCAAGTGTTAGCGAAGAAAATAAACTTACCGTGCCTGTCCCATTTGTTATGGAGCTAAGGCTATAATTTATTGCTTACTTAGATTTTGTTAGTAAAACTAGATTTTAAAGATACGTTGAGAATTACTAGGAGCAAAGCGAATAGTAATAACTACAACTATTCACTATTAACTTTTAACTAAAAAAGTCACATTTGTGATGGAGCCAACACTAGGGGCAATTGCTTGTTTGAAAATTTTACTAAAACCCAAATAGGGGTACTGGTTCTTTACTTATCTTATTATGGGAATACAGCAATTGTGGAATCTACAGTTTAAACGAAGAAAATAGACACAAATGAACCTGTCCCACTTGTGATGGAGGTAGAACTTTGAACGATTGCATACTTAGAAGTTTTATTTTTATAGATTCAAAAATGTTTATATATATTAGAGTTTAAAGTTAAAGAGATAAAACAAACAAAAGATATATTCAAAATGTAGAGCCGTAACAAGAAGGACAGGCGTACCAAAGTATATTATCCATGAGTAATTTTTTCAGTGAAATCGAAAGGTTATCAATAAAACTTAAAGCAATCAAAGCCGGTCCTAAAATAGCAGCTTTGCTGCGTAGATGTTCGGGACCGACTTCGATTTCTATTGGAGAAAAACTAAAATTAACAAAAGCATCTATCCCAAAGTATAGCAAAGTAGCCAATTACGCGTCTGTCCCTCTTGTGATGGAGGTAGAATTTGGAGGAATTGATTGCTTGGAAGTTTTACTTTTATAGATTTAAAAAGTACGTTTAGCATTACTATGAACGAAGTGATTAGTAATAACCACAACTATTCACTATTCACTTTTAACTCTTAACTGAAAAAGTCCCTCTTGCGATGGCGTAAAAGTTTTGGATAATCACTTGCTTAGGTTTTTAGATGTCTTCTTAGAAATTAAAAATGATGGTTGAAACTGAACTTCAATTTCTTTGAACTTCAATAGATTTTCTTCAATTAATAGAAATAAGAAATATGTCGAATAATGACTTGCAAAAATAAATATATTGTCGAATAATAATATAAAAAGGAATAATTTGAAGAAAATAATAATTAAATTAAAATTAAATCAAAAATAATACGAAAAATCGTTGACAATGAAAAAAAAATCTGTGAAAATACAAAATATAGGAATGGTTAGCTATAAAATTTAGTTATAAAAGTAAAATTTTATAACTAATCCAATACGCAAAATAATATTCTAAATATTAAAACTTTGGAATAAAAAAATAAGTAAGTTTCATAATTTCAAAATTAGCTAACATAATTTCTAGGTATCAATATAGAACATAGCTAGATAAATCAGGTTTAGGGAGAATTAAATTCTAGGATATTGTGTTAACGAATAAATGTGAAGACTCTAGCCCTATGTTCTATATAATGCCAAGAGCATTATATAGAATAGTAGAAAAGGAAGTGAGCCTAGTGAAAAAAAGTTCAAGAGTTATCTCAACATTTTTAATAGGTGCTAGCTTAACAAGTATAAATGCTAACGTATTTGCACTTGAATCAAATAAAATTGTAAGAGAAAAATTAGCAGGAATAGATAGATTTGAGACAGCAGTTCAAATTAGTGAAAAATTTGGGAGTGCTGATACTGTCGTTTTAGTTAATTACACAGCTATAGCTGACGCATTAGCAGCAACACCACTTGCTAAAATGAAAAATGCTCCTATACTATTAACGGAAGCAGGAAGCTTAACAAAAGCTACAGCTGAGCAAATAAAGAAATTAAATGCTAAAAATATAATAATCGTTGGAGGAACTACAGTAGTTTCTGAAAACGTAGTAAAAGAATTAAATGCTATGGGAAAAACAGTTAAAAGAATATCAGGAACTGATAGATACACTACAGCTGAGGAAGTTGCTAAAAATATGGGTGATGTTGAAAAAGTTGCTGTTGTTAATGGAATAAATGGTTTAGCTGATGCACTATCAATAGCAGCACCAGCAGCAAAAGAAAACATGGCTATAATTTTAACTGATGGACAAACTATAGAAGCAGGAAAAAAAATTATAGATAACGCTTCAACAAAATATATAATCGGTGGAGAAACTGTTGTTTCTGAAAATTTGAAAAATCAAATAGACGGTGAAAGAATAGCAGGATTAAATAGAAATGAAACTAATGCAGAAGTATTAGAAAAATTTTATAACCAAAGTGAATTAGAAAAGATATATGTTGCTAAAGACGGTGTAGGAAGTGCAAATCACACTAGTTCATTAGTTGATGCACTAGCAGCAGGCCCATTAGCAGGTAAAGAGGAAGCCCTTGTAATGTTAGTTGGTTCTGAGTTAGATAATGGACAAGAAGCTTATTTAAAGGAAAGAACAGCTGAAAAATTAATAGAAGTAGGAAATGGAATTAATCAAAATGCTGTTGAAGATATAATAAAAGCTTTAGAAGTTAATGATATAGAAGAAGCTAAGATATTATCTGCAAAGGTTTTAAATGGTGGACAAGTTCAACTAAAATTTAATAAGAATGTAGATAAAGATTCAGCAGAATCTATAGATAGATATACTTTAAAAGGTAGTGAAAATGGAGAACTAACAATAAAATCAGCTAAAGTTAAAGAAGATAAAAAAACAGTTATACTAACTTTAGATGAGAAAAAGTATTATAAGAATCAACAAAATGTTGATATAAAGGTACAAAACGTATTAACAGAAGATAAAGCTGAAAGATTTCCTAAATTTGAGGCTACGGAAAAATTACTAGATACAGAAGTACCAATAATAAAAGAAATTAAACAAGTAGGTCCAAGACAATTTGATGTTATATTTAACGAACCAGTTAAAGAAGGTTCTAAATTTGATATAGAAATAAAAAAAGGTAGTAACATATACACAGTAGCTAATAAAAAGTTTAACTACGAAGATTGCACTGTAACTATAAGTACAGGAGTAGATTTAGAGGATGGAGTTTATAACCTAGAAATAGGGGAAGGATCTTTTGTAGACTTTGTAGGATTAAAATCCGATACTATGGAAAAAGAGTTAACAGTGAAAAAAGATACTTCACCAGTAATAATCAGTGAAGCTAAAGCAAATATGTATACTGGGAAAGTAAAATTCAATAAAAAGGTTAAAAACTTTACAGATCCTAATGTGAAATATTATTTAGACTATGTAAATGAAGCTAATGATTTTACTGGTGAAATAGAAACAGCAGAAGGCGTAGCAGATGTAATAGACATTAAATTTAATAAAATAATAACACCAGGAAAACATAAAATCATTATTAAATACCAATATGATAATGAAACTAAAATAGAAGACTTATGGGGTAACAAATTATCAGCTGGAGAAATAGAGTTTGAAGTTGAAAATGATACTACAGCTCCAAAAGTATGGGAAGTTGAATATAAAGATACTGATAAAATACATATTACATTTAGTAAAGATGTAAAAGGTGCTAATGATAAAAATGCCTATGAGTTAAAAAACTCTAAAGGTGAAAAAATAAATATATTAGATGCATCATATGATGATACTCAGTGTAAAGCAACTTTAACTGTTGGAAAAATCGAAGGAGATTACATTCTATTAATAAAAGGTAACAAAATTACAGATACCACTGTAAATGAAAATAAACTTTCAGAATGTACCTTTAAAATATCAGCTCCAGATAAAACTCCAGCAATAATTAATAAAGTTATACTTGGTGGAGAAAACCAAAACAAAATGATAATAGAATATAGTGAAGCTATGAAAACTAGTGGCTATGGTTCAATACTCGATAAATCATTGTATGAAGTACAAATAGGAAATAAATGGGTTAACTTAAATACCATAGAAAATGCAAAAATAGAGCTTATGTCAAAGGATAACTCTAAAATAAAAATAACATTACCAGAAGAAAAACAGTTAGACGCTACAACGCCACTAAGAGTAGGACCAGTTCAAGATTTAGCTGGAAACACTGCACCAATAGGTGAAACAGTGACAATAGATACAATAAAACAAGATGCAGTAACTATAGAAGATAGAACTAATGTAATAGATAGAAATAAAATAGAAATAGTTACAGAATCAACTATAAAAGACGTTTCTAAAATAAAAGTCAGAAAAGATGATAATAAAGATTTAAACATAGCAAGCTACGATATAACTAAAAATGATGATGGAAAAACAAAACTAACCTTAACATTTGCTAAAGTAGATAACAACGACAACTTTACAACTAACCCATCTGGAAACATAGAAATTAAATTTGAAGACGGGGCAGCTGTAACTGAACTTGGAACCAACAAAGGTTTTGATGATTATAAAAAAGTAGCAGTAATAGATAAAGTTGTACCACAGTATGAAAAAGATACAGCAAAAGCTATAAAAAATGAAGAAGGTAAACTAGAAAAAGTAGAATTCGCATTATCAGAAACTGTAAAAGGTGTAAATGAATTTGCATTTGAAGTAGAAGGTTATAAAGTAAAAGAAGCTAACTGTGATGAAAATGGAAAAATCACACTAACTTTAGATATTAACTCACAACAAGAAGAAACTAACGTAGATAAAGTTGTGATAAAACAAGTTGGAAAAATAACAGATAACAACGACAATGAATTGAAAAACTTCACAGTAGAAGCAAAAGTAATAAAAAAAGCAATAGAATCTATAACTAACCCAGAAAAAATAACAGGTAAAAAAGCAGAAATAAAACTGCCATCAGAAGTAGAAGTAACATACAACGATGGAACCATTGGAAAAGTAGATGTAGCATGGGATAAAACAATAGAAGAACTATTAAGTGGAGAAAACACACTAACTGGAACAATAAAAAACACAAGCAAACAAGCTAAACTAAAAGTTACCATAACCGATAAAAACTAAAGTAACTAATTCACATAAACTAAATAATATTAAAACGCAAGAACCAGTACTTGATTACATATCAGGTACTGGTTCTTTTCTTATTTTTACAATAAAATAAGAGAAAATTGACAATGGACAAAGGACAATTGACAATGTTGGTTGAAACTGGATTCCAGTTTCTTTTGAATTAGAAGGAGTAAAATCTGAGTTTAAGAGATGAAACAAACTAAAGCTATATTCAAGATTCACAGCCGTAACAAGAAGGACAGGTTCAGTTAGTTGTACCACCATAAAAAACTTTAGTACTCAATAAAAAGGCTAAATAAAATAAATTACTAAATAAAGAACCAGTACTTGAGCTGCAAAGCAGCGTACCTGTCAGGTACTGGTTCTTTGCTTATTTTGTTATGAGAGTACAGTAATTGTGGAATCTACAGTTAAGCGAAGAAAATAGCCACAAATGAACCTGTCCCACTTGTGATGGAGATAATACTACAAGGATTTGATTGTTTAGGTGTATTGCTAAAATTGGTGATGGGGACCGACTTTGAGTAGTATTGGAAAAAAACTAAAATCAACAAAAGTATCTAGTCCAAAGAATAGCAAAGTAGCCAACTACGCGTCTGTCCCTCTTGTGATGGAGGTAGAACTTGGAGGAATTGATTACTTAGAAGTTTTACTTTTGTAGATTCAAAAATGTTTATATAAATTACATTTTAAAGTTAAAGAAATAAATCTAATAAAAGCTATATTCAAGGTTCACAGCCGTAACAAGAAGGACAGGCATACCAAAGTGAATTTTCCATGAGTAATTTTTTCAGTGAAATCGAAAGATTATCAATAAAACCTAAATTAATCAAAGCCGGTCCTAAAAAAGTACGTTGAGAATTACTAGGAACGAAGCGAGTAGTAATAACCAAAACTATTCACTCTTAACTCTTAACTCTTAACTGAAAATATGTAATATTTTCAAAATGTACAGCCGTAACAAGGAGGACAGGTTCATTTAGTTGTACCACCATAAAAAACTCTAGTACTCAATAAAGAGGATAGATAAAAATAAATTACCGAGCAAAGAACCAGTACTTTAAAAAAAGTATTGGATAATTATGTAACACTTCTATTGGTATTTGCATACTATGTATTTTGTTTAGGGGATTTATTAAGTTTCAATTAATAATGTGATATTTCTGTTTAATTTTTAAATTTCATAGTTAAAAAATAGAGAAATGAAATGTTTGTAAAATTTTAAATATTTTAATAAAGAGTTAACCTGTCGAAATATAAGGTAAATAAATGTGAAAACTTATTTATTTTAAATGTTAATTTTAACTAAATTTAATAAAAAAAATAAATCAAAAAAATCTTTCAAAAACATGAAAAAAACTTAAAAAAACAGTGGTAAGGCTCTTAAAATATACAACAACTAAATGTATAATAAGAGAACAGATGGACAAGTTTTTTTATAGAATATTTTTAAGCATAAAAAATTATTACAAATATATTTATTAATATTAAAAAAATAAATATAGATACATAATAAAAAAACTATCATTAATTAAATATACTTATAAAGATAACATTATAAATTATTTACAAAAACAAAATGTATTAATTAAGTTATATTTTAATATTTTGTGAATATATTTAACTTAGACATTAATTAGACATTCAAATAAAATAAAAAAAATTAAATGATATTATCTAGTGTTCAAATCTCAGTATGATTATGGAACATATGTAATACAATTACCTAGATTAAGAATTGTTTGCTTAAAAATGCATGGAGCAGAAAAAACGAAGTACATTAGGTTCGGAAACTTCATAATAATTTGAAGATTGTGAATTGTCATGTGCTTAATTTAATTTGTTAACCAATATGGACAAGCGTTTATTTAGGCAGCTTTTATTAAGATAGGATTCAATAAGGAACTTTATAAGCTTTCTTAAAAACTAGGATATGTGTATTAATCTATGTTCTATGTTCTATAAAATGCTGAGATGCATTTAAGAACATTAGACTAATATTAGTTTTACTAAATAGAAAAGGGGAGTAAAAAGAATGAAAAAGAGTTCAAGAGTAGTTTCAACTTTATTACTTGGTGCTACAGTTGCATCTGCAAGCACAGGAGTATTCGCAGTTGAATCAAAAGAAATAATCCAAGACAAATTAGCTGGAGAAACTAGATTTGAAACAGCAGTAAAAGTTAGTGAGAAATTTGGAAAGACTGACACAGTAGTTTTAGTTAACTATACTGGAATAGCTGACGCATTAGCAGCTACACCACTTGCTAAAATGAAAAACGCTCCAATCTTATTAACAGAAGCAGGAAGCTTAACAAAAGCTACAGCTGATCAAATAGCTAAATTAGAAGCTAAAAAAGTTATAGTTATTGGTGGAGAAACTGCAGTTTCTAAAAACGTTGTTAAACAATTAGAAGAATTAAAATTAGACGTTGAAAGAGTTGCAGGAGAAGACAGATATGCAACATCTGAAGCAGTAGCTAACGAAATGGGAAAAGACGGAAAAGTTGAAAAAGTTGCTGTAGTTAACGGAATAAAAGGATTAGCTGACGCATTATCAGTAGCTGCACCAGCTGCTAAAGAAGGAATGGCTATAGTTTTATCTGATGGAACATCAGTAAGAGCTGGTCAAAAAGTTCTTGATGAAGCTAAAACAAAATATGTTATCGGTGGAGAAACAGTTGTTTCTAAAGAATTAACTGAAAAATTAGATGCAGAAAGATTAGCTGGAGCTAACAGAAATGCTACTAACGCAGAAGTTTTAAACAAATTCTACGATGCAAAAGAATTAGACAAAGTTTATGTTGCTAAAGATGGAGCAGCTAAAGAAAACCAATTAGTTGATGCATTAGCAGCAGGTCCACTAGCTGGAAAAGAAGGAAATCCACTAGTATTAGCAGGTTCTGAATTAGATAAAGCTCAAGAAGCTTACTTAAAAGACAGAATAGCTAAATCTTTAGTAGAAGTTGGAGAAGGAATCAACCAAAACACAGTTTCTGCTATAGTTAAAGCATTAACAGTTAAAGAAGAAACTCCAAGCGATAAAGCTGAAGTAACAGGCGTTACAGTATTAAATGCTGACCAAATAGAAGTTAAATTCAGCCAAAAGGTTGATAAAGATAGCGCTGAAATATCTGATAATTATACAATTAAAGATGATGACGGAAATGATATCAAAGATAAATATGTTAAAGATAAAGAAACTGGATTTAAAGTAGAAGTTTCAGAAGATAGTAAAACAGTAGTACTAACTTTAAATCAAAAATATCAAAAAACTGATTTCAGAAATCAAGAAACTATAAGAGTTAAAGTCGAAAATGTAATGACTGAAGATAAGAGTGAAGTATTTGAAAAATATGAAAACAAAAATGTTAGATTATTTGATAATACATTACCAGAATTAAAAGGAATTAAACAAGTTGGACCAAAAGATTTCGACTTAGTATTCTCTGAGCCAGTAACAGCTGAAAACAATTCAGAATTATTATCAGCTATAAGAATAAATAATGGTTCTTATAACTTTAATGCTGAAACAAGAATAGAGAATGAAGATTTAGCTCCTAATGTTGTAAGAATAAAAACAGCTACAGAGTTAAAAGATGGAGAATATGATTTCACTATAAAAGAAAACAAAATAATGGATTATGCAGGATTAAAACTTGAAGCTATAGATAGAAAGTTAAGCGTTAAAAAAGATGAAACTCCTTTAACTGCATCAGTTTATAAAGTTAACGGACATAAAGTTACTTTAAAATTCAATAAAGAAGTAGAAAATGCAGAGCATTATTTTGATGAAAATGATAAAGAAAAAGAAAATAAAAATGTAGATTATTATTTAGATTATGCTAACAATGATGCATTTAAAGCAATTGGTGCAAAAATGGTTGATGGTAAATTAGAAGTTGAATTTGATAAACCAATACCAACTGGAGATCATAAAATAGTAGTTGTATATGATAATGAAAATGATGATAAAGTTCAAGATTTATGGGAACAAGAATTATCTTCTAAAGAAATATCATTTAATGTTGCTAAAGATACAGTAGCTCCAACTGCTACAATTTCTTATGATAAAAAAGATAAAAATGTAATAGAAGTTAAATTCAGTGAAGAAGTAACAGGAGCAGATAAAGAAGCTGCTTATGAATTAAAAGATTCAAAAGGAAATTATGTTACTATCAAAACAATAGAGCAAAAGAAAGAAAATAAGTTAGTTTATAGATTATTCCTTGATAAAGATTTAGATGGAAATTATGATTTAAAAATTAAAGGAAATAAAATCTTTGATACAAGTGTAGAAAAAAATGAATTTAAAGAAAAAGTTTTTGATTTAGCTACATTAGATCAAACTCCAGCTACAGTTACATCAGTAACTTGTGGAGGAAAAGATAAAGATAAAAAAGATAAAATATATGTAGAATTTAGTGAAGAAATGAAAACTTCAGGAGAAGGTTCTATATTAGATAAAAAATTATATTCTATAAATGAAACAAATTTAGATGATATAGAGGATGCTAAAATTGAATTAAATAACAACTTAAGTGTCATAATAACAATGCCAGAAGACGACGTTGAAGATAGTTATAAAGTTGTCGTTGGTAGAGTATGTGATGCTAATGGAAACTTTGCAGGTGTAGGTGGTACTTTAGGTGTTAGAGAAGCTACTGATGATGCGAAAATTGAATTAATTAATGGTACTAAACTGAATGAAAAAGATGTTTTAGAAAAAAAATATTCAGCAAATATTATTTCTGATGAAGAAGTCGAAGTATTTATAAAAGGAAGAATAATTGCTGCAGATGCTTCAAAAATAACATTAGATACTCAAAAATGTGAGGAAGTAAATAGAGAAGTTCTTAATTTAGAACAGGCTTCTAGTGATGATAACGTAGATGGAAAAGATTTAATAGTTACAAAAGTAACATTAAAATTTGATGAAGATACATTTAATACACAAGGAGACCAAACTATAGCAAACTTAGTTTTTGATGATGATGCATTTACAACAGCGTTAGAAAGTAAAACTAGTAAACTAGAAATAGCTTCATCTAAAGAAATAGAAAGTTTAAAAGCTGATGATAAAGCAGAGGCAGATTATAAAGATGATTCTGCTGTTATAATAAAGGAAAAAAATGATGCTAAACAAATTAGAATTGAATTAACAGAAGCAGTTAAACCAGTTACTAAATCTACATTTAAAATAGAAGGATTTGAAGTAAATTCAGTAGATTCAGTAGATGATGGTTCAACTGGAGTAGTATTATTAAATGTTAAGAGCAGACAGTTTACTGAAGAAAAACCAAATGTAAGAGTAGAGCAAAAAGAAGCAATCTATGATTTAAAAGATAATAAAACAACTGGAATGAGTTTCTCAATTAAAAAGGTTGATACATTTGCTGGATTAGCATTAGCAAAAATTAATGCTGGAACTGCAACATTAGAAGATTATAAAACAGCAGGAGTAACTGGTGTTACAGATGCAAACCTAACAGAAGTAAATGCAAAAGTAAAAGAAGTTAAAGAAGCAGATAAAAAAGATTTAACATTAGACCAAGTTAAAGGTATAGTTGATGCAATAGAAAAAGATAAAGTAGAAGCAGAAGCAGAAGCAGCAGTAAAGGCTGCAGAAGAAGCAAGCTTAAAGTCTAAAACTGAAATAGAAACAGCAACTACTTTAGCAACAGAAGCAAAAACAGCAGTAGAAAAAGTAACTGATACAACTAACAATCAAGCATTTACAAAAAGAATAAATGCAGTTGAAGTTAAAATAGATACAGCTAAAGCTAACGCTAATTTAACTAAATTAACAGTTGATGGTAAAGAGGCAACTATTGGTGCTGATAAAACTGGAACTGTAAAAGCAGGAACTGGAATTGAATTAGAAACACAAATAGCTGGAGTAGCTAAAATAGTAAAAGTTAATGATGTTGTTATAGCTGAAAGTGATCTAGCTACAAAAGCAGTTGTAGAAAATGATGTTATAACAGTAATAGTAACAGCTATTGATGGAACAACAATAGGAACTTATACAATAACTGCACAAGCATAATAAATTAATCAAAGTTAACACAATATCCTAGTTAGGTTTACTCCCTAAACGGATAGTAGAATTAAATATAATAAATAGAGAAAAAGACCAAGCATTTTTGCTTGGCTTTTTTCCTTAAATATTTTTAAGTAATAATTTTGAAAAAATAGTTAACTTTTGAGAAATATATTGAAATATATTTACAAATTAGATAAAATATACTTATGAGGTAAACTTTTAATGGTGGCAAGTTAAAAATTTTTACAAAATTACTTTGCCAACTAACATTAATCTTAGATAGTTAAAAGTTAATAGTTAAAAGTTAATAGTTAAGGATGAAAGTGGCAACCACTTTCTGAAGAATGACTTTTATAATTTTTAAGTTCATAGCTATAAAGCTTTAGTCAGTTAATAATTAAGAGTTAAAAGTCTTTAAAAATTGACAATTGACAATGGTGGTTGAAACTGAATCAATCAGTTTCTTTGAAATGATAGTGTAATTTGCTTTGCAAATTGTAATGTGATAGAGAACTATGTTTTCATAACAAATTACATTAATTAGACTTTCAGTTTGGTAGAAAGTTATTTAGTTGAGAATTATGGTTAAAATTGTTAGGGACTGGCTTTGTGTTATTAGTTGAAAGATATAAAGCTAGGAGAGCATGAAATAGTTAAAAGTTAATAATTTTAGACAGTTAATAGTTAATAGTTAAAAGTTAATAGTTAAGGATGAAAGTGGCAACCACTTTCTGGAGAACTACTTTTAGGGTTTTTAAGTTCATAAGCTATAAAGCTTTAAAACTTTTAACTAGCAAAGTGTTAAAACTCTTAACTAGCAAAACGTTATATTAAAAGAAAATATGGACAAAATCTTGAATAAGTAAAGTTATTTTAATTAGGAGAGATTATGTTTAGTAATAGTATAATTGAAAAAAAGTCATTTGATTTTGCAATAGATGCTGTTGAAATCTATAAATTTTTAATAGGGAGAAAGAGGGAGTTTGTTTTATCTAAACAGTTTCTTCGTTCTGCTACAAGTATCGGTGCAAATGTAAATGAAGCTTTAAGAGGACAATCAAAAAAAGATTTTTTAGCAAAAATGTATATAGCATTTAAAGAAGCCAGTGAGAGTATATACTGGATAAAACTATTAACAGTTACCGATTATTTAGATGATGAATGTGGTGAGGAGTTACTTCTAAAATGTGAAGAATTATTTAAGATATTAAACTCAATAATTAAAACAACTAAAACCACATTAGATAGTTAACTGTTAGAAGTTAATAGTTAAAAGTTAAGGATGAAAGTGGAAGCCACTTTCTGAAAAATGATTTTAAAAATCTATAAGTATAATTTGCTTTGCAAATTATATAAAAATACGTTTAGTATTACTAGGAGTATAGCGAATAGTAATAACCACAACTATTAACTATTCACTATTAACTCTTAACTAAAAAAATTTTATAAATTTTAGTTTAAAAGATAAGTTTTATTTATGACTTTTATGAGGGAGGATGGTTTGATGAGAAGTTCGAGAGTGATTGCATCAGTACTTTTGGCTACTATGATATCAACATGTAGTAATTTTACTGTTTTGGCTGCTAATAACTCTGATGATGCTATTAGAGATAAGATAGTAAACATCTCAGGTCAAACAAGATATGAGACAGCAGTTGAAGTAAGTAAAGAGTGGGAAAAAGCAGATACAGTAGTTTTAGTTAATGGATATAATATAGTTGATGCTCTTCCAGCATCACCTTATGCATACGAAAATGATGCACCTATATTGTATACAGAAAGCAATAAGTTAACACCTGCAACAAGAAACCAAATTAAAAAGCTTAAGGCAAGTAAAGTTATAATAATTGGTGGTACAGGGGTTATAAGTTCATCTGTTGAAGGTGAGCTTAAATCTATGAGTCTTACTGTAGAACGTATCGGTGGTAATGATAGAATAGAGACAGCTGTGGCTATTGCAAATAAAATGGGCAAAAAAGATGAAGTAGCTATTGTTAATGGTGTAAATGGTATGGCAGATGCCTTATCTATGGCTGCACCAGCGGCTGTTAATAGCATTCCAATACTTTTAACCAATGAGAATGGTGATAGCCTAGGAGCAGGTAAGGAAATAGCAAATAGCAGCAAAATGCAATATATAATTGGTGGAGAAGGGGTTGTAAAATATTCTTTAGAGAATACCCTTCCAAATTCTGAAAGAATAGCAGGATCTGATAGAAATGAAACTAACGGAGAAGTGCTACAGCAGTTCTACGGAAATGGTGAGTTTGATAATTTATATTTAACTAAAGATGGAACTAAAAAGGATTCAGATTTAGTTGATGCTTTAACTGTATCACCATTAGCAGCTAAAAATGAAGGCCCTGTTATGATTGTAGGGAAATCACTATCACCTAAACAAGAAAAATTCTTAAAAAATGTTACATCAGAACAAATCACTACAGTTGGTGATGGAATAAATAAATTTAATGTTCTTAGGGTTTTTAAAATATTAGAAGAAAATAGAATTATATCTAATGTAAAACCTATATTCCCAGATTTGGATGATGTAGAAGCTCCAACAATTGAAAGTGTTCAATACGGTGGAGAAGATTTAAATAAAATATTTATAAACTATGATGAGATGATGAGAACTTCTGGTAAAGGTTCTATAACAGATAAAAGCCTTTATGAAATAAATGTAGATGGACAAGGATTTAAACCTGTAAGTAAAATATCAGGAGCTAAAATTTCGAGTAGTATAGGTAGTAGAAAAGTTACTATAACATTACCTCAATCAGTAAGCAAAACTATTACAGGAAGTAATGAAAAAAGTAACTCAGGTAATTTACAATTAAAAGTTGGTAAGGTTAAAAATGCTAAAGGCAAAACACTAGATACTAGTGCTTTAGATAAATCAATATTAGTTGAAAGAGACGGAAAAATAACTATAAATTCAAGACAACCAGAAGTTATGGATTCTAGAACTATAGATATTTATATAAATGGTGAATTTATAGGTGTTAACAAAGTTGATTTATCTAAGATATATTTTGATTTAAATAATGAAAATATAACAAGTGGAATAATTGGCGATAGCAACAAACCAGAAATCTTAACAGCGTTTACTAGAGGGGTTAGTAGTGATGTATGTAAACTAACTATAATCTTTAAAAATAGAGTTTTTGATGATGAAGGTAAGAGTGCTGTACTAAAAGGTATAGAACTTAAAGAAGGTGCTATAAAAACCAAATTAGGTACACCATGTGATGGAATTAAGGTAGATATAGAAGAAGGTGTAGCACCAGAAAAACCAGATTTACCAATAGGTGATATAGAAACTGAACAAATTCCATTTAAAGATGGTGTTGATGCAGCAGAAAAAGCTAATTATCAAACAAAATTAAAAAATGGATTAAGTAGATTTGCTATAACATCTAAAATACCTAACTTCACTTCAGAACCAATAGATGTAGGGTTTGGAGAAGATGAAAAATATAAAGATTATACTATAAATGTGGATAATAAAATACCTGAGTTTATAGTGGAAGTTAAAGGCATAGAGCAAACTTTAGGAAGTTTAACAGATGAACAAAAAGCAATAATTATGAAGGCTTTAACCAATAAATTAACTCCAGAAGATATGAAAAGACCTGAAGTAACTGCTGTATTGACAGCTTTGAGTGAGTTAAAGGCTGAAATGGGAAAAATACTTCAAGAAGTAAATGTTCCTATTACTTCAAAGGTTAATGAAGATTCAAAAACAATAGATTTAACTATCGTTTCACCAGTTTGTCCTAAAGATAAACCAATTACACCTGAAATGTTAATGGGTATCATAATGCAGAAAAAAGAAGATGGAACAATAGACACAGATAAAATAATAGCTTTATTAAATGTCATTGGACCGAAAGATGTTCAAAAAGCATTAGGTGAAGGTGTAGATGTATCTTATAATAATGGATTTAAACAACCTTCAAGTTTAGGTGAAGCATTAAATAATGTTAATAGTAAGCAACTTAAAGAGATTATTGGAAAATTAGAGTTAACTCAAGATGATAAAGATGCTATTAAAAAGGATAAAAGCCAAATTTCAACTATTATAAAAGGTAAAATAAATAAATTAGATTTAAAAGATATAATTACACTTATAAAAGCTGCGAATAATTGTCCACCGATATTATTCTGTTCAGGAGCAACAAATCCAATAGTAACAGAAGATATATCAACAAAAGCAGAAGGTGGTATTAGGTTTACTTCGGGAACACTTTTCCAACAAACAATAACTGTAGTTGTTGAATTGGATGGTAAAAAAGAGGAAACTCAAGTAGTAGTACCAGGCAAATCAATATCAACAAGTGTAGCATCAGTTGTTAGAAAAACATTAAACAAAAGTGATGCAAATTGGACAAAAAAATATGAAGTAAAAGAAACAAAAAATAAAGATGTAATATTACAAGCAAAGAAACCTGGTAAAACAGGTGATAACCTTAAAGTAACAGTGAAATAAAATTAAATAATTAAGACTTGACTGCTTTAGGTAGAAAAAATTCTACCTAGAAGCAGTCTTTTTTTTTGGAAAAAAGAAACTGGAGTTTAGATAGTTAAGAGTTAATAGTTAAAAGTTAATAGTTCAGGATGAAACTGGACTGCCAGTTTCTTTTGAATTAGAGGAAGTAAAATTTGAGTTTGGGAGATAAAGAAATAAGGCTAGATTTAAGGTGTAGCGCCGTAACAAGAAGGACAGGTTCATTTATTTGTACCACCATAAAAAGCTTTAGTACTCAATAAAAAAGAATAGATAAAAAAAATACCGAGGAAAGAACCAGTACTTGAGCTGCAAAGCAGCGTACCTGTTAGGTACTGGTTCTTTGTTTATTTTGTTATGGGAATAAAATATTTGTGGAATCTATAATTAAGCGAAGAAAATAGCCAAAAATGAACCTGTCCCACTTGTTATGGAGTATAAATTTAGAAAAATTGCTTATTCAGGTGTTCGGGACTGGCTTTGAGCTATTAGTGGAAAAATAAAAAATTAGGAGAGCATCATGTGTTAGCGAAGAAAATAAATTTATCGTGCCTGTCCCATTTGTAATGGAAGTAAAACTTTGAGTGATTGATTTCTTAGATTTTTAGATGATTTTTAGAAAGTGACAATGGACAATTTATTTAGGAATTGACATTTGACAATGGACAATTGACAATGATGGAGGAAACTAGAGTTAAATTAAGGATTAAGAATTATGAATTAAGAATTCAGGATGAAAGTGGCAACCACTTTCTTTTAATCTAATCATATAATTTGCTTTGCAAATTTATATAAAAATACGTTGAGAATTACTAGGAGCAAAGTGAGTAGTAATAACTACAACTATTAACTATTCACTCTTAACTTTTAACTAGAAAAGTCCCAGTTTCTTTGGAATTGGCTTTTCTTTCTTTATCACAAACAAAGAAAATTATCTAGTAGAGAATAGTAATTTATATGTAATTTTTATACAAACTTTGTAAATATATTTTAAATAATTTCCGTGGATTATTAAAATTCTAAGAATGATATTGACAGTATTTAGAAGAAATGATAATATTCTCAATGAAAACAATATTTGGTAAATTAAGATAATTTAGAAAAATGAAATAATTTATTTTTAAGTTGTAAAAATATAAGAATATATCAGCATGCTAAATTATATAATATTAATATCTAAATTTTAAAAATATATGATTTAGTGAAACTTTGGAAAATCATGGGCTATTTTTGTACAAATTAGAATATTTATGTAGGTTATAATTAAAATTTGTAAAAAAAGTTAGAATTATATAAATTTATTACAGATTTTAAGTAAATTGTTATATTTATAGCATGAAAGAAAATGATTTCTAAATTGCAAAAATATTTAGGAAATTATATTTATTTTGTATTTGTATTTTTAAATATTTATAGGATAAAATTTGAAAATAATATTTAAAATGTAAATAAATCAAGTTACTCGTTTTTTTACTATGAAAAACTTATAAAATTAGGAAATTAAGTTAAATGGTAAGTTGGGGTATTTTTATAAGTTTGAATAGGGGGATTTAAATAAAAGGGGGATTTTAGTTTATGGGAAAAAAATCGATGGTGATTTCTACATTGTTGATAGGTGCTACACTTTCAACAATGGGACATAGTGTATTTGCAGTTGAGTCTAAGGAAACTATAGAAAGAAAAATGTTGGCTGGAGAAGATAGATATGAAACAGCAGTAAAAGTTAGTAAGCATGGTTGGACTAGTGCTAAAAATGTAGTTTTAGTTAATTCTACAGCTATTTCAGATGCTCTAGCAGCAACACCTTTTGCAAAGCTTAAGGATGCTCCAATTCTTTTAACAACTAGTAAGGCTCTAACAGATTCTACAAAAGATGAGCTTAAAAGACTACAAACAGAAAATGTTTATATAGTTGGCGGTGGCTCCGTTATTTCTAAAGATGTTGTTAAAGAGTTAAATGATATGGGAATAAAGACAGAAAGAATTTTTGGTAGTAATAGAGAAGAAACTGCAATAGCCATAGCAAAAAATATTGATAGCAAAGAAGTAGCTGTGGTAAATGGATATACTGGTCTTGCTGATGCATTGTCTATAGCACCAGTGGCAGCAGATAAGCAAATGCCAATTTTAATTTCTTCTAAAGATGACTTAGGTAAAACTGGAGAATATATAAAGGAAAAGAATATAGAAAGTTCTTATGTTTTAGGTGAAAAAGGAGTTATTTCAGAAGAAGTTGAAAAATCTCTTCCAAAGGCTGAAAGAATCGGTGGGGAAAATAGAAGAGAAACTAATAGTAAGGTTTTAGAAAAGTTCTATAGTGAAAAAGAATTTTCAAACATATATGTTGCAAAAGATGGTAGTAAAGATGTAGGTCAGTTAGTTGATGCACTATCTATTTCAACTGTAGCTGGAAAAGAAAAAAGTCCATTAGTTTTAGTTGGAAAAGATATTAGTGGTGGCCAAAAAACTTATTTAGAAAGTAAAACTGTTAAAACTTTATATGAGGTAGGTAATGGTATAAATGCTAATACTGTTGAAAATATAATTAAAGCTTTAAGCATTAAAGAAGTTACACCGGAGCCAGATCCAGATCCAAATGAGGCAGCTAAAGTTCATTCAGTAAAGGCTATAAATGGTATTCAATTAGAGGTTAAATTTAATAAACCGGTAGACGAGGATAGTGCTACAGATTTATTTAATTATGAAATAAAAGATGAAGATAATAAGGATGTTTTAAATGATAGTAAGAATACTTCTTTAATTGAATTAAAGGAAGATAAGAAAACAGCTATTATAACTTTAAGACAGGATTATGGAATAAAATATAATCAAGTAGATTTAGATGTGGAAGTTAGTAATGTGTATACTGAGGATAAAAAAGAGAAAGTTGCTGATTTTAAAAGTGAGGTAAGAGTTTTATCTACTGGATTACCAGAACTTTTAGACATTAAGCAAGTGGGACCAAAAGAATATAACTTAACATTCTCAGAACCAGTTACAGCTAAAAATAGCAATGAAATTAGAAATGCTTTAAGAGTTAATAAGGAATATCCATCAAGTATTGAAACAAGAATAGATAATCCTGGTTTAGATGCTAATGTAGTAAGAATGATAACTTCATCTGAATTAAAAGATGGCGAGCATGAGTTAAGTATTAAAGATGGAATATATAATTATGGTGGATTTAAGTGTGAAGAAGGAAGTAAAAACTTTACTGTGGTAAAAGATGAAAGCAATATTACTGCTACAGTAGATAAAGTTAAATCTGAGGAGCTTACACTTAAATTTAATAAAAGTTTAGATATAGATACTGTTGAAGATGATAATGTGGAATTTTATTTAGATTATGTAAATAAAGATTATAAACTAAAGGTTAAAAAAGTAGAAGATAATAAAGTAACTCTTAGTTATGGCGGATTCCCTTTAGGTGACCATAAAATTGTTATTAAATATAAAAATAAGAAAGATGATAAAATAAAAGATTTGTGGGGTAAAGAACTTGAAGAAACTTCTATAAGTTATAATCTTCAGGGGGAAACTGCGCCTACTGTAAAAGCTGAATACAATAGATTTAATAAAACTATAGATTTGAAATTTAGTAAGGCAGTTACAGGTGCTGATGATTATGAATCTTATATTTTGACAAATGCTGATGGTGATGAAGAAGATTTAGAGGAAGTTGAAATAAAATGTAAAGACGATGGTAAAAAAGAATACACTATAGATGCATCTGATTTTGAAGGAAAGTATACTTTAGAAATAGTGAAAAATAAAATTAGAGATACTACTGTTGCTAGAGTACCAGTAGAGGAAACATCCCTAGAAATAGAAGTTGCAGATACCACTGAAGCAAAGGTAAAGATGGTAACTTACGGTGGCGAGCATGGTGACCAAATATTTGTAAGATTTAGTGAAGCTATGAGAACTGAAGGTACAGGTTCAGTGCTAGATAAGAAAAATTATCTTGTAACTTATAATGGAGGAGAACCTAAACAATTAGACGAAATAGATGATGCTAAAATTGATATAAAAGGGGATAATGATTTAGTTCAAATAACATTACCAGATAAAATAGATACAGAGAAAGAAGTAAAAATTCACATTGGTTCAGTAGCAGATGCTAATGGTAAGTTTACTGGATTAGGTGGGAATAGCTTTGATACCGTTGGCGATGATAGGGAACTAAAAATACTTGCAATAAACTCTGTAGAAGATTTAGATGTAGAGCAACAAGGTAACATAGCAGTAAAAGACGATAGTACAATAGAGTTTTATGTTGATAGAGAAATACTGTTATTAAATCAAAAAAATGTAGAATTTAAATTAGGCAGTGAAACATTAAATCCAAGTTCACAAGAAATAGAGGAAGATGAAGATTTAGATGGAAATATCGTTTATAAAGTAACTTTAGAATTTGATGAAGAGATATTTAATACTGATGGGAAAATAGATTATAAAGATATTAAAACAGGAACAATTCAGTTTAAAGAAGAAGCATTTACAACAATAAATGAGTCAGTATCTAAAAAAATAGAATTCGACATAGATAATAATAAGCCGGGTATAATTGTGGATAAAGCTGCACCAATAATAAAAACAGCAACGATATTAGGAGATAAAAAAATACAATTGGATTTTTCAGAAGAAGTAAACAGTAATCATATATCAGCCTCAACTTTTGAGATTGAAGATTATGATGTAGAGAAAATAGAAAAAGGTGAATCTGAGAAAACTATTATACTTGTTTTAGATAAAGAAATTACAGAAAATTCAATTAAAGTAAAGCAAGTACAACCAATAAGAGATAAATTTAAAAATAAAACAACGGACATGGAAAAACCTACAGCGAAATATCATGGTCCAATAGTGGAAAAGGCAGAGATAGATGATACTAAGAATAATATAATTATAACATTTAAAGAAGAAATAGACGAAGTTAGTGACATAAGTTTAAAAGAAGCTATAACTATGCAAGAGAACAGTGTAGGTTCAGTAAAAGTAGATGGCAAAACATTAACTATAACATTAACTAGTGAATATATTAATTCTACAGATAAAGATGTTGAAAAAACTGTAAAAATAAATGCAGGAGCATTAAAAAATTCTAAGGATGATTTTAAGTCAAGGGAAATAAATGAAAAAATAACTATAAAAGCAAAGTAAATTTGAGCTAAATTAACTCCCTAATTTGGTTTAGTAAAACTAATCTATTATAAATACACATAAAATTTATAAATAAAAAATTAGCAAACCCCTAAATAGTTAAAAGTTAAAATTATAAGAATTGAGAGTTAAAAAATTACATTTGGTAGTGGAGAATTGACAATAAGAGATGAAATTGGACTTTAATTAGTTAAGAGTCTTTGAAAAATTGACAATTGACAATGCACAAAGGACAATTTATTTAGGAATGGACAATTAAAAAGATTAAGGATTAAGAACATTCCTGTTTATTATTTAAAACGGAGTTTGCAAAAAAATGCACCTCCTTGTATTATGAAGTTGTTAATC